>NZ_LUFI01000024.1:0-97223 GCF_005281675.1 Sphingobium sp. MP9-4
GATCTCGCCGCATGAACTTCCACGCGACTGTGTAAGCTATCGAAATGAGGGGTCCCTTTTAGACGCCGATCACCCCGCTAACGGGGTTCTTTTTGCACGCCGATTCACACGCCTGGAATATTGGAACATCTTCTGGACCCTAACCATCATCGTGACGATGGGCCTAGTGCTTGGTCAGAGCCAGACGATGAAGACCGCGTGGATAGAGGACACGCTGGGCCTGGTTCCGCCTGTCATGTTCCTGATCGCCGCGCATTTGGAGCGTCGCGCCCATCGATCGCGCCGCTTTCCTTTCGGTTTCGAGCGGGTCAACGGCCTTGGTTTCTTTGTGGCGGCTGTTGCACTGACTGCCGTCGGCGCGCTGCTCCTCTACAATGCGATGATGGCGCTGGGCTCGCAGGAGCACGCGACCGTCGGATCGATCGTCATTCTGGGGCATGATATCTGGTTGGGATGGCTGATGATCGCCGCCCAGATTTACTCCCTCATCCCGCCGCTCTTCATCGGCCGGAAGGAACTTCCGCTGGCGCAGGCTCTCAACGACAAGCTGCTGCATACCGACGCACTCATGAACAAGGCCAATTGGCTGACCGGGGCGGCGGGGCTCGCCGGTGTCATTGGGCTGGGGCTTGGCTGGTGGTGGGCTGACTCGTTGGCAGCAGCTATCATTTCGCTCGATGTCCTCAATGACGGTATCAAGGCGTTGCGCTCTTCCACGGCAGAACTGGTCGATGGTGCGCCAAGGGCGCTTTCCAGCACTGATCTCTCGGATGATGCGCAAAGTCTGTGTGATCGCCTCAGCGCTGAATTTCCCGGTGCCACGATACGGCTGCGGGAAACCGGCCGCCTTATTCGGGCCGAAGTGCATGACACGCATCCACCGGGCGAATGTCGTCACCCGCGCCATTATTGGCCGGAGGGTGAGGACAGGTCCTGGCGGTTGGCACAGGTGAGCTTCATCCCGCCTGTTGGACGCGAGGAAGGAAATTAGGCCGGCGGTGTTTGTCGCACAGCATCCGACTGCTTTTCCGGCCGGATGTAAATGGACGTCAGATCGGGGACGCAAGCCTTCATTTCGCGTTCAATATCCTCGATCAGACGCTCTGCATCTCCCATCGGCAGATCGTCGACGAAATCAGCACTGATCGCTACGAAAACGGCATCAGGCGCGGTATGGATCGTACGGACATGATTGACCGCGCTGATCTGCGACCGCTTGGCGAGAATGGTCCATAGAACCGAAATGATCGCCGGGTCGGCGCTTTCGCCGATCAACAGGCCTTTGGCTTCGCGCGCAAGCAGAATAGCGACCCCACCCAGAATGAGACCAATGGCAATCGATGCAAAACCGTCAATCCGTGGATTTGCGAAATAATGGCTGGCCCAGACGCCGATGCCTGCAATGGCGAGGCCGATCAGCGCAGCGCTGTCCTCGAACAGGACAATGAACCCGGCGGGATCCTTGGATCGGCGGATCGATTGCCACCAACTGCTGGCACCGCGCTTGCCGTTGAATTCGCGCACCGCGATGAACCAGCTTGTTCCTTCAAGCAGCACAGCAACACCCAGCACCACATAATTGATCGTCGGATCACGCAAGGGCTCAGGTTCGGCGATGTGCAACCAGCCCTCGTAGACCGAAACGCCCGCGCCGACGGCAAAGATCAGGATCGCAACGACGAAGGCCCAGAAATAGAGTTCGCGGCCATAGCCGAAGGGATGGGTGGCGTCGGCGGGACGTCTGGCCTTTGCCTGACCATAGAGCAGCAGAACCTGATTTCCGCTGTCGACCAGCGAGTGGACACCCTCGGTCAGCATGGAAGAAGAGCCACTGATCGCCGCCGCCACGAACTTGGCGACCGCTATCCCGACATTGGCGAAAAGCGCGCCATAGAGGACGATATTCTCGCGGATTTGGCGTGACAGACCGGCCATCGCGTTCAGCCTGGATAAGGGCTGGACTGAAGCAGGCTTGCGAGATGCGCGGCATTGCCGGCGACCATTTTCGCCGTCTTCATTACCGCCTCCGGCGTCTCGCCGAGATCCTTGAAATCGACCGCCCCCATCGCTTCGCCGACCCAATAGCAGGCCGCAACAGCGGGGATCGTCCAGCCCACATCGTTCAAAGCCTGGAACAGCTGAGCGGAGCAGAAGTGGGCGCCATCTTCATTACCCACGATTGCTGCGACAGCGACCTTCCCATAGCTCGGCATCCGACCCTCATCGTCGGTCTCGGAGAGGAAGGCATCCATCCGTTCCAGGACGCGTTTGGCGATGCTGCTGATCTGCCCCATCCAGATCGGTCCTCCGAAGATCACAATGTCATGAGCGAGTATCTTCTCGCGCAGTCCAGGCCACGCATCGCCATCCCCTTCGTCGGAGCTAACGCCTGGCCTGATGTCAAGGGCTGCAACCCGGACCGTTTCGCTGACCGTCACATCATTCTTGTTGAAGGCCCTCGTCAACACGGCGATCATCGCGTCGGTCGAACTCTCCTGGCGGGAGTCCGCCTTGAGCGTGCAGTTAAGCGCCAGCGCCTTGAGCGGCATGTGTCATCTCCTTGAGGGGCCAGGATCAGCAGAACGCGCCCATCCCTTCTTCGCGGAAAGAACACCTGGGCGCGTAATGGGTTCTGCGGATCGAGGGAGAATTGGCTGAGCGATGCCGCTGCTGTGCAACTTCCGCGTGCACGAAAGTTCAGCGACACGCCCCGATCAGGTGCCGGTGCCAGATGGTAGCAACATGAAGATGAGTGATTTGCCTTGCCACCCCATGGGAATGGCGAAGCTGTGCTGTCGGCTTTCTGTTGGAGGCTATCACGGAACCAACTTGCCGATTGCACGCTCTCATCGGGGAGGTCGCACATGGCTGCACGCGCATTTTGGCAGGGCCAGATCAAGCTGGCACTGGTGTCCATCCCGGTCGAAGTCTATCCCGCAACCAAATCGGGTGCGGCGGTCAGCTTTCGTCAGATTCACGAGCCAACCGGCAAACCCATTCATTATGAAAAGGTCGTGAGCGGCGTGGGGCCCGTCGACCGAGATGAGATCCTCAAGGGGTTCGAGCTTTCAAAAGGCAATTATGTGCTGCTCGAACAGGAGGAAATCGAAGCGGTCAAGATTGAGAGCCGCAAGACCCTCGACCTCGTCCAGTTTGTCGAGGCCGATGCGATCGACGTTCTTTATTATGAGAAGCCCTATTTCGTCGTACCCGCCGATGACCTCGCAGAAGAGGCCTATGCGGTGCTGCGGGATGCGCTGCGAAAGGCAAAGAAGGTCGGACTTGGCCAATTGTCGGTCCGTGGACGGGAACAGCTGGTATCGATCAAACCCTGTGGACGGGGGCTGGTCATGGAAGTTCTGCGCTATGCCGACGAGGTAACCAAGGCGCAGACATATTTCCGAGGTTTGCCTGCCGATACGGCGGATGAGGACATGCTCGATCTTGCTACCAGCATCATCGACAAGCGAACGGCGCCCTTCAAGCCGGAAGAGTTTCGCGATCGCTATGTCGATGCGCTCCATCGCCTGATCGAAAAGAAGAAAAAGGCCAAGGGGAAGCGGATAATAGAAGAGGTGGACGATGAGCCGGCGCGCAAGGGCGGCAATGTCATCGACCTGATGGCGGCGCTCAAGAAGTCAGCAGGAGAAACGGCTCGTACCACCGCGACGAAGAAGAAGTCGAAAAGCGGTTCGCCGACAGACACTGGCAATAGACGTGCGACTGCAGCCAAGCGCAAAAGCGCGTGATGACGCTGAATCCCGATACCCCGCTCCACCTTATCGACGGGCCGGTCATGCTGCGCCTGAGCATTGCTGCTCTGCTCGGCCTGCTTTTGGGGCTCGATCGACAGTTACGCGGCCATGCAGCGGGGCTACGCACCCATGGCCTCATCTGCTTCACCAGCGCCCTTATGACTGTCTGTGCAATCGCGCTGCACAATCAGTTGCAAGGCGAGGGGAATATAGATCCCCTGCGAGTCTTCGAAGCTTCTGCCGCATTTTCGGGCATCATAGCGACTGGCCTCATCATATTCAGCAAGGGTGAGATCAAGAATCTGACCACGGCAGCCCATATCTGGCTGGCGTCGATGATCGGAATCGCTTCCGGCGCTGCCCTCTGGCCCCTGGTCGCCAGTGCCACTCTCGTCGCGATCCTCATGCTCAGCCTGCTGGGATTTGTGGAACGGCGCTGGCTCGCGTCCGAGGAGCGACCGGGCGAATGAGCCGGCTCCATCCCCTTGCCTCCTATAATGCCAAACGGGACTTCAATCGCACCAGCGAGCCTGAAGGCAAGATGGCAAAGAAAGGCGGTAACAGTTTCGTTGTCCAGAAACATGCCGCCACAAGGCTGCACTGGGACTTCCGGTTGGAAGTCGATGGCGTGCTCAAGAGCTGGGCCGTCACCAAGGGGCCGAGCCTAGATCCCGATGACAAGCGGCTTGCTGTCCGCACCGAAGATCATCCTCTGAGCTATGGCAGTTTCGAGGGTAATATTCCCAAGGGCGAATATGGCGGCGGCAGTGTGATGCTCTGGGACCGCGGTTGGTGGGAACCGATCCCGGGAAAGAGCGCGAAGGATATAGAGGATGGCCATCTCCATTTCATCCTGCATGGCGAACGGATGAAGGGGGAATGGCTGCTGGTGCGGATGAAGGGGCGCGCGGGCGAAAAGCGCGAGAATTGGCTGCTCCGCAAGATTGAGGATGGCGAAGCCCGCCGGAATGGCGATCTGGTCGAGCGCGCGCTGACAAGTGTTCTGACTGACCGCTCGATGGCGCAAATCGCCGGGGACATCGCCGGCACGCAGTCATTGAAAGGCGCCAGGGGCAAGACATTCACGGATAGGATGCAGGCGGCAAACGCGCATAATGCAAAGATCGGCAGGACGAAGGTGAAGGCGATCGCCAAAACGGAGGCTATGCCGCGCTTCATCAAGCCGCAGCTTGCAACTTTGGTCGACCATGTACCGGTCGGCAACGAATGGCTGCACGAGATCAAATATGACGGATATCGCGCGCTCGTTGCAGTCAGTGGCGAAGCGATAAAAATATATACGCGCAGCGGCCTGGACTGGACGGACAAATTTGGTCCTTTGGCCGGAGCCATAAAAGCGCTCGACCTCCCGCCTGCATTGATCGACGGCGAGATCATCGCCTTTGACGCTGACGGCAATCCCAGTTTTTCGGCGCTGCAGGCGGTGTTGAAACGGGGCCATGGCGCGGAGCGAGCCGACACGCCGTTCCATTTCTTCGCTTTTGATCTTCTTTCATTTGACGGCATGGATTTGAAGTCTCTCCCCGCAATCGAGCGAAAGGAGCGGCTCGAAGCCTTATTGGCGGATGCAGAACAACCGATCCACGTTGCCGATCACCTGATCGGCTCGGGCGAGAAGCTCTACCGATCGCTTTGTCAGGCCGGGCAGGAAGGCATTATCGCAAAGCGCGTCGATGCGCCCTATCGCAGCGGACGGACACGCGCCTGGGTGAAGGTCAAATGCACTCGTCGGCAGGAATTCGTGATCGTCGGCTGGACCCGTAGCAAGGTAAAAGGGCGTGCCTTCTCCTCCCTGCTACTGGCGCAGCATGAAGGCGGTGCACTGGTCTATAAGGGCAAGGTCGGCACTGGTTTCGATGCCGCCACAATGACCGACCTGGCCGAGGCCATGAGTCCGATTGCGACCGGCACGTCGCAGATCATCATTTCCGCCGCCCAAGCGCGCGGCGTCCAATGGGTCAAACCCAAGCTCGTTGCGGAAGTCGGTTTTGCCGAGTTCACAAGGGAGGGTCTCGTGCGACATGGCAGTTTTCTGGGGCTACGAAGCGACAAGTTGGCAAAGACGGTCAAGCCCGAAAAAGCGGCCCCAACGCCTCCTTCGGCCACAGCCATCAGGATCAGCAATCGCGCGCGCGTGATTTTCCCGGAGAGCGGGCAGACCAAAGGGGAGTTGGCCGATTATTACGCGCGGATCGCCCCGCTGATGCTACCTTTCGCCGCCAATCGGCCGATCAGTCTTGTGCGATGCCCCCAGGGCCGCGCGAAGAAATGCTTTTTCCAGAAACATGACAGCGGCGCCTTTGGCGACCATGTCCGCCATGTTGCGATCCGCGAGAAAGACGGCGGCTCGGAAGATTATCTCTATGTCGACGATGCCGAAGGCCTGATCGCTTGCGTCCAGATGGGTACGATTGAATTTCATGGCTGGGCGAGCCGTGCCGATGCCGTCGAGAAGCCCGATCGCATGATCTTCGATCTTGATCCCGACGAGGGCATGGATTTTGCACGGGTGCGTGAAGCGGCAAAGGATATTCGCGATCATCTGCGCGACATCGGTCTGATCTCCTTCGCCATGCTGTCGGGAGGGAAGGGGGTCCATGTCGTCGTCCCCCTCAGCCCCACCCACGACTGGGACGCACATAAGGATTTCGCCGCCCGTTTCGCCCAGGCCTTGAGCGCGGCAGAACCCGATCGCTTTGTCGCCACGATGAGCAAGGCCAAGCGCAAGGATCGCATATTCATCGACTGGCTGCGCAATCAGCGCGGCAGCACCGCCATCCTCCCCTACTCGGCGCGGGCACGCGCCGGCGCGCCCGTAGCCATACCGGTCGACTGGGACGAATTGAACGATTTGCAGGACGCCCATCCCTACGAAATTGGAGATGCCGAAATATTGGGGGAGCGCGCGGGGAAGCTCAAAGGCTGGGGCTTCGCTGCGCAGACCCTGCCCGATCTATGATCCGTTTCGGGCACCATGAACCCCGCCATGCGTTGTTGGGAGAAGATCAGCATGAAAGGATCATAATGCCCCATCACAAGGAGCGTCCTGCCCGCAAAGCCACCAGTCGCCTTGCGCTCTACCTCGTCTTCGCATTCATCGTTGCAGCCATCCTGGCTTTCATCTGGGTCAACATGCACGCCTAATCGGGCGATAGCCCCTTAGTCCGAACCGGACTGCGCCACGGTCCGTGCCAGTTCATCGATCTGATCGACCGGGATACGTCTTGCTATCATCGCCATGGTGTCCGGCGGCAGGCGCGCGTCGATGACATTATCGTCTTGCTGCCAAAGCCGCAGGCGCGCAGCAAGATAGCCTGGCTTCTGCCCGGCAAGAATGGGCGCCGCCTTGCCGACTGCATGACAATTGCTGCAGGCGGGCAGGGGCTGACCGAAACGGTCCAGCCCCGGTGAACTGCGTGTGGTGGCAATATTCGCCAGCCCGGGCATCGCAGAGAAATAGGTCGCCAGCCTCGCCATGTCCTCGCGCCCGGTCGTTGCCAGCGCCGTCTGCATGACCGCACTGCTGCGCTTCCCCGACACATATTGGCGCATGCTGGCGACCAGATAGGCCGCGCTCTGCCCAGCCAGGACCGGAATATCGGATTGCTCCCTCCCCCGACCATCGACGCCATGGCAGCTTGTGCATGCCGACAAGGTTGCCGGAGCAACGCCGGGCAGACGTCCCTCCTCGCCAGCCTGGGTCAGCGCTTGATATTGCGCCGCCGTCATATGCGGCAAGCGCCGGACGAAAGCGGTCATGCGCCTTACTTCGTCCGGTCGATCAGCCGCCGCCCAGGCCGGCATGCCGGTGAATTTGACGCCATGCCGGATGATCCAGAATAATTCGCGATCCCGCCATTCCCCTGCCGTCCGGGCAAGATCAGGCGCTGGCGGCGTTGCCTGCTGCATCACGGGTGATGGACGCACACCCGGCGCGCCATGACAGACCTGGCAGGCCTGACGAAAATGCCCCGCTGCACTGACCAGGCCCTCATCGTCGAGCGGATCGGGCGGTGCGTCCAGCCAGGCATAAGTCCGCACGGAATTGCGCATCGTCCAGTGAAGGAACCAGTCGGTAATACGCCAATGGCCCGACGACGCGGAAATCTTCATGGCCCCGGACCAGGCGAACAGCATGCCGAGAACCCCAAGTCCGAGCAACGCGACAATTGCGCGCTTCAAGCTGATGCGAAGGATCATGCCGCCCCCCTCTGGCGCAGGAGGCTCGCCAACAGGACAAGACCACCGATGAAATAGCTGGCCCCGCCAACCAGCAGCATGAGGACACCGCTCAGTTGCTGGTCGATCAGCGGGTCCATGCCGGCCAGATGATGATGATCCGCCGCCGCGTAGAGAGGCCGTGGCGCCAGGCCTATCAGGACACCAAGCAGGGTCATATGCATCGATGTCAACAACAGGGCACCCATGCCAGCGGCCCGATGATCGGCGCGGAGCACCGATGACCAGAGCAGCAGACCTGCGCCAAGGAAACAGAACTGCTCGAGCCCGAGCAGAGGCAGGGACGTCATTGTCGCCGCGCGAAGGGCCGGCAGGTGCCAGAGCCAGACCGTGACAAGTTCCACCAACATCATCGCCATCGGGCTTGCGAGGCCGGGCCAGAGACGCGCAGGATCAAGCCGCCCTTGCGAAAGGCCAAGGGCAAGAAAAGGCGCTGCAATCGCCACGGCAATCATATGGCCTGCCATGTGGCCAGTCATGCCAAGCGGCAGCACAGCCAGGATCCAGCCGATCGGTACCAGCGCGAGGCCGGCGGCAAGTGCGGCGCGTTTCATCGGCAGTCCCGCAGGAAGATGACCGGAAGCGCCGTGAACAGCACCCCGACGAAGCTCAGCCCTGCCAGGAGCAAGGTCGACTTGGCCAGGAAACGGAGCCGGTCGATCCGGGTCGAGTCCTCATGGGGCGGCGGATTGCCCGGCAGGCGTGCCTGCGCCCAGGCGATCCATCCCGAAAGCCCGATCATCAGCAGCGCAAGCATCGTGCCGATGACGAACAGCAGCGGAAAACTGGCAAAGCGCCCGGCCTTGGCACAGGAGATGGCCGCCCAGAGATAGGACGCCAGGAAATGACCCGCCCAGATGGCTGGCGGCACGATCAGCGTCCAGAGCGTGACCTTGAGCCGCTCATGCCATTTGCCTCGCTCGCTCATGTGACCTGCGGGAACAGGCCGATCGTCGCATAGGTGACGATAGCGGTCAGCGCATAGAAATGCATGTAGACGGTGACGTTGCGCAGGTCCGCGTCATGCACCGGGGACATGCGCCCGGCGAGACTGCGCGCGAGTGCATAGCCCTGCATGATGACGGCAACGCCCGCATGGGCCGCGGCCCAGATGGCGAGTGTCCACACGATTGCAGGATAGCTGTGCGCCTGCGGGTCCATGCCATGGGTCCATGGTCCGGCGAGCCCTGCCCCGACTCCGGCAAGGCTGAGTAGTAGCGCGACCATGAGGCAGAGCCGTGCCATGCCGACATGCTTGCGGGCATGCACCTCGCGCGCGCCTAGCGTCAGCAGCCAGCTTGCGATGCCCAAGAACAATGCGAGCATGGGCCAGGCCATGCCGGGACCGTCCGCCAGAGCGACCGGCGGGAAATCGGCATGGCGGGTCCAGAAGAAGAAATAGCCGAAGACCAGTCCGGAAAACGCGGTCGCATCGGCCATCATCGTGATGAACATCGCCCACCAGCCTGGCGCAGAGGGCCCGGAGAGATAGAGCGGCAGCTCAAGGCCGTGGCCGATCGGTTTGCACGGCTTTTCGGGAATTTCGGCCGTCCCGGTCCAGAGCCACCACAGCGCCATGGCGAGTGTGGCAACGCCACTGACGAGCGCAGCCCAGTAGAGATGATAGGTGGTGAGGATGAAGACCCCGCCGAGCGCGACCGCCGTCAGCATGGGCTTGATGCTAGGGGTTCCCAGGCGGATCACGGCCAGTGGCCGGGCATCAAGGACGCTCGTGACGATCGTCTCGCGTCGCCCCTCCTGTGCATCGGGCAGGAAGAAGCGGCCCTCATCCACCTTGCGCACGAAATCTGTCTGGTCCCAGATTGGATAGCGGCTCTCGATCAATGGCACCGACCTTATGCCCCAGTCCTCGTCCTCGGGATGGGCGAGCCACTCCAGCGTGCCCGCATTCCAGGGATTGCGGACGGCCCGAACACGGCGCGGCGAGAGGCTAAGATCGACGCATATCACCGCCACCCCCGCGGCAAACAGCCAGGCCCCCAGGGTGGACGCCATGTTGAGCCCGCCCAGCCCCAGCTCGGTAGGATAGGTGAAGACGCGCCGCGGCATGCCCATGAGCCCGGAAAGGTGCATCGGGAAGAAGGTCAGGTTGGCGCCGACGAACAGCATCCAGAAAGCGATCCGGCCAAGCCGGTCGGACAGTTTCTTGCCCGTCACCAACGGCCAATAATAATAGAGGCCGGCAAAAAGCGGCATCAACGTGCCGCCGATCAGCACGTAATGGAGATGGGCGACGACGAAATAGCTGTCATGCGCCTGCCAGTCGAACGGTGCGACTGCCACCATCACGCCGGTAAGACCACCGATCACGAAAATGGCGAGGCTGCCGGTCGCATAGAGTAGGGGTGTGGACCAGGTGACCCGCCCAGCCCACAGCGTCGCTATGAACACGAAGATCTGGACGCCGGTCGGAATGGCCACGGCTTCGGAGGCAGCCGAGAAGAAGGCGAGGCTGATCTTCGGCAGCCCGCTGGTGAACATGTGGTGGACCCACAGGCCGAAGGACAGGAATGCGGTGCCCACAGCGGCCAGCACGATCCATGGATAGCCCAGCAGATGGCGGTTGGCGAAGGTCGGCACCAGCATCGCGAACAGCGCGATCGAGGGCAGGAATATGATGTAGACTTCGGGATGACCGAAGATCCAGAACAGATGCTGCCACAGGAGCGGATCCCCGCCCCGGCGCGCATCGAAGAAGGGCCAGTCGAGCAGCCTTTCCATTTCGAACAATATGTCGCCGGCGATGAGCGGCGGAAAGGCAAAGAGGATCATCACCGCCACGACCAGTATGTACCAGGCATATAGCGGCATGAGATTGAGCCGCATGCCCGGCGGTCGACATTTGAGCACGCCGACGATCAGTTCGACTGCGGCCGCGACCGACGACACCTCGATGAAGGAAAGGCCGAGCATCCAGATATCGGCTCCGAGCCCCGACAGGTCGGTGCGGGTGGTCAGCGGTGGATACATGAACCAGCCGCCGTCAGGGGCGGCATTGAAGAAGATCGATCCCCCGACGAACAGCCCGCCGATCAGGAAGGACCAGTAGCCAAAGGCCGACAGGCGAGGGAACGGCAGGTCGCGCGCGCCCAGCAATTGCGGCAGCAGGATGATCGACACCGCCTCGAACATCGGCACGGCGAAGAGAAACATCATCATCGAGCCGTGCAGGGTGAAGAGCTGGTTGAAGGTATCAGGCCCAACCAGATCATTGTCGGGCACGGCAAGCTGGGTGCGCATGATGAGCGCGAGCACGCCGGCAAAGAGCATGAAGCCAAAGGCGGTCAGCACATACCAGACGCCGACGCGATTATTGTTGCAGTCGGTCCAGCGCAGGAAGATCCCCCTGGGCGGCGCCCACACCGCGCGCAGCCTTTCTTCCTGCGCCGCGCGGAGCGCCGGGTCATCCTGATCGTGGAGGCTCATTTCAGCCCCTCGAGATAATGGGCAATGGCAATGGCCTCCTGCTCGGACAGCTGGGGATAGGCGGGCATGCGCGCGCCTGGCTTTGCGATCTGGGGCGCTCGGATGAAGGCGGCGATATTGGCGGTGGTCGGTGGCAATATCCCGGCCCCCAGCGTCCGCCTCTGTCCAAAACGGCTAAGGTCAGGCCCGATCGCCGCATCATGCGCGGTTCCCCGGATGGCATGGCAGGCGCCGCAGCCATGCGCATCGAAGAGAGACTGGCCCCTCGATGGGACCAGGCCCTTGCCGGCCCCGCGCGCGCCCGCCAGCCATGCGTCGAAATCAGCCGGGTTCATCGCGATCACGTCGAAGGCCATTAGCGCGTGCGACAGGCCGCAAAACTCCGCGCAAACGCCCCGGAAGCGGCCGGCCTTTTCGGCGCGCACAACCAGCCTGTTGGTCCGTCCGGGTATCATGTCCATCTTCCCGGCAAGACCGGGAATCCAGAAACTGTGGATCACGTCCTGCGCGCCGAGTTCAAGGATCACCGTCCGCCCCACGGGAAGGCGGATCTCATTGGCAGAAACAAGTCCAGGCCCCGCGCGTGATGCCCCATAGGCGACCCGCCACCAGAATTGCTCGCCCTCGACCCGAATGGTGAGGTCGCCAGGCGCTGTCTCGCGCGGGCGCATGGCAGGCAACGCATAGAGAAGCAGCGCGCCAAGGATCAGGGCCGGGCCGATGGCGCCCAGCCACAGGATGATCCGCATGCCGCTACGATGGCTGAGCGCCCCTTCCGGAGCGCGAAGCGCACGAACATAGATGAGGACCATGACCGTCACGATGATCGCCGCGCCGATGGTCAACAGGATCGCCATCTCGCGCACCTGCCGTGCTTCGGCGCCGAAGACATGGAGGGCCGACTGCTGCGCATTGCAGGCGCCAAGGCCGAGCAGTAAAATGGTCCAGAGCCATGGATTGCGCATTGCGCCCGCGTCACCCCTTTCGCGCCGCATCCTATGTGCAGCGTCTTTCGTGCCAACACGCGAAGCGGCATCCGGTTCAAACATTTCTGTTTCGTAACAAGTGGATGAATTGCCGGTGTCGGCGAAACCAAAAGCCAGCCGGCGCATTGGCGAGGGATCGTTCTTCCTTCGACAAGGAGACCTGTCTTGCCCAGCGCCCCGCCGCGCACCCGGCCCCTGCTCCATCCGCTTCACGGCCTGCTGCTCGCCTGGCCGGTCGCCCTGTTTCCCGCTGCCCTGCTGTCGGACATCACCTATCTCAACAGCGCGGAAATCCAGTGGAGCAATTTTTCGGCCTGGCTGATCACCGGCGCACTGATCGGCGGCGGCCTGGTATTGCTATGGGCCTTGATCGCGCTGGCGCGCGCCAAAGGGCCTGCACGTCGGCAGCATGGCCTTTATCTGCTGCTGTTGGCGCTGATGTGGGTCTGCGGGCTCATCAACGCCTTCCAGCATAGCCGCGACGGCTGGAGTTCGGTCGGGACCATTGGCCTTATCCTCTCCATCCTCAGCAGCCTGGCTGCCCTTGCCGCGGGCTGGACGGCCTTTGCGAGCTATCGGGAGGTTCGGCCATGACCGTGCGTGCCTTCATCCTGGGCGCCAGTCTCCTGGCACTTGCCGCCTGCGGGCGCAGCCAGCCTGGCCTTGACCAGACCGGCGACCGGCCGGATCT
Organism: Sphingobium sp. MP9-4; assembly: GCF_005281675.1. Taxonomy (NCBI): domain Bacteria; kingdom Pseudomonadati; phylum Pseudomonadota; class Alphaproteobacteria; order Sphingomonadales; family Sphingobiaceae; genus Sphingobium; species Sphingobium sp. MP9-4. The sequence continues at coordinate 13,140 of NZ_LUFI01000024.1, forward strand.
GCCCGATCAGCGCCAGACATTGCTGCCGCCGATGAAAATCGCGACGCCCGCTGGCTGGGGGAATGAAAAGCCGACGGCACCGGCCGGCTTTAGCGTGACGGCCTTTGCCACGGGGCTCGCCATTCCGCGCCAGATGCTGGTGCTGCCCAATGGCGACATTCTGGTGGCGGAAGGGTCAGGGGGATCGGCCCCCGCCCTGCGGCCCAAGGATGTCATCGCGACCCAGATCAAGGCCATGGGGAAGACATCGGTAAAGGGTGGCAATCGCATCACCCTGCTGCGCGATGCCGATGGCGATGGCCGCGCCGAATTGCGCAGTACGCTCATCACCGGATTGAATGCACCCTATGGCCTCGCCCTGGTCGAGGGCCAGCTCTATGTCGCGACACAGGACGCGCTGCTGCGCTTTCCCTATCGCGAGGGCGAAACGCGCATCACCATACCGGGCGTTGAGGTGACCAGATTGCCCTCGCGCATCAATCATCACTGGACCAAGTCGCTGGCAGCTGGCCCGGACGGATCGAAACTCTACGTCGGTATCGGCTCCAACAGCAATGTCGGCGAACGCGGCATGGCGGTGGAGGAAGATCGCGCCGTCATCTGGGAGGTTGATCGCCAGTCCGGCATGCATCGCACCTATGCCTCGGGCATCCGCAATCCGACAGCCCTTGCAGTTGAGCCGCAGACGCGCCGGCTCTGGGCCGTGGTGAACGAACGCGATGAGCTCGGACCGCAACTGGTGCCCGATTATATGACTGCGGTTCGCCCCGGGGCCTTTTATGGCTGGCCCTACAGCTATTGGGGACAGAATGTCGATCCGCGGGTGCATCCTCAGAATGCCGATATGGTGCGACGCGCGATCCGGCCCGATTATGCCCTGGGATCCCATGTCGCGGCACTCGGTATCAGCTTTGTAACAAGCCCCGGTCTTGGCCCCACCTATGCGCAGGGCGCCTTCGTCGGGGAGCATGGCAGCTGGAACAGGCAGGATCTCGCCGGCTATAAAGTGGTCTTCATTCCCTTCGCCAATGGGCGGCCGACCGGTAAGCCCCAGGATTTCCTGACCGGGTTCATCAAGGATGGACATGCCCGCGGACGGCCGGTGGGCGTGAGCTATGATCTGGTCCATGGCGCGCTCCTGGTCGCCGATGATCTATCCAACAGCGTCTGGCGGATAGCCCCAACCCGTCGCTGACATGAGGCAGAGGGCAAGGAGAGAGAAAATGGAGAAACGACAGGAAGACGGCGAAACGGTTACCCATCTGTCGAAAGTCGAGGCACGCAGCGGATCGCGTACCACCGTGACCCGCTCCATATTGGTGACAAGCCTCGCGCTCGTCATTGCGGTTCTGCTCATTGTGGTTGCGATCGGCTATTTCAGGGCCGACAAGACCGGCGCGGATGAGGTTAACAGCGATAACCGCGCAGGATCGGCCGCCCCCAGGACTGAAGCCGTCGAGTAATAGCGGCAATATCAGGTTAAATGCGCCAAGTGGATGGAAAGAACGCCGTCGTGCGCGGTGACAGGATGGCGAAGTCCGTCTATCCCCAAGTCATGGCCTCCATTTTTTCTCCGGCGCCCACGCACGCGGATTCGCTCAGAACACGGATAGCCTCTTTCCCGTGGGAGAAAACGGCACTGGGAGCCAAGGCCGGCTGGCCAATTTCGCTGCGGACCACGGTCGAGCTCGCGCTCGCCTCGGATTTTCCGATGTTCATCATGTGGGGGGAGGCGCAGATATTCCTCTACAATGATGCCTATGCGCCCTTTTTGGGAGCTCGTCACCCCGCAGCACTTGGCCAATCGATGTGCGATGTCTGGCCCGAGATCTGGTCCGAGCTCTCGCCCCTGATCGATAGAGCCCTTGGCGGCGAGACGGTTTCGGTCGAGGACATGCACCTCGTCATGACCCGCAATGGTGATGCCGAGGATACATGGTGGACCTTCTGCTACAGTCCGTTGCGCGACGACGCAGGCGATATCATCGGCGTGCTCGATATCGCGGTGGATGTGACGCAGAAGTTTACGGACGCCCGCAGGATCGAGGAAAAACGGGCAAGGCTGGAGAAAAGCGAAGCGCGTTTCAGCGCATTGGTAAGCGCGACCTCGGACGCAATCTATCAGATGAGCGCCGACTGGCAGGAAATGCGCCACCTCGACGGACGTGGTTTCCTCGTCGACACGCAAGCACCATCTGTTCGCTGGCTTGAACTCTATGTTCCAACGGATGACCATTCCATCGTGATGGACGCGATCGCCCGCGCCATCGAAGCCAGGTCCCCCTTCATGCTGGAGCATCGCGTACGTCAGGCTGATGGCACCATCGGCTGGACAGCGTCCCGCGCCGTCCCCATCCTCGACGATGACGGCAATATCCTTGAGTGGTTCGGCACGGCCACCGATGTAACGGCCTCGCATCTTTCGCGCGAAGCTCTGGCCACAAGCCGGGAAAAGCTGGAACTCGCGACACGCGCGGCCCGCCTTGGTCAGTTCGACTATTGGCCGCAAACCGGACAGCTTGAATGGGACGATCGCTGTCGTGCCCTTTTTGGCCTGCATCCCGGTGCCCCCGTCAGCTATGAAACCGCCTTTCTGGCGGGCCTGCATCCCGAGGATCGCGAAGGGGCCGACGCAGCGGTGCGCGCCGCGCTCGATCCGGCCGGCAGCGGCATTTTCGACACCGAGTATCGGACCGTCGGGATCGAGGATGGGGTCGAACGACATATCCATGCTCAGGGCCTGGCGATGTTCGAGGGCCAGGCCCCGATTCGCCTTATCGGTACCGTGCAGGACGTCACGGCCGATCGCCAGGCGCAGGCCAGTTTGCGGGAGGTCGAGGAGCGGCTGCGTCTTGCCGGACGGGCTACCAATGATGCGGTATGGGACTGGAACTTCAGCGACGATCATGTGACCTGGAACATCGCCCTTGAGCATGCCTATGGGCACAGGCTCGAAGATGTCGAACCGACCGGCGAGTGGTGGCTGGACCATATCCACCCGGATGACCGGCAGCGGATCAATGACAGCATCCACGCGGTGATCGATGGTAAGGGGACTGACTGGACTGACGAATATCGCTTCGCACGCGGCGACGGCAGCTATGCCGATGTGCTTGATCGCGGCTATGTTCTGCGTACGCCTGCCGGCGAGCCGCTGCGTATGGTCGGCGCGATGCAGGACATGTCAGCTCGCAAGGCTGTCGAGCGCCAGCTTGAGGAGGATCGTCGCAGGCTCATCGAGGAGGTCGAGACCAAGACGGCCGAGCGCGACAGGGCTGAGGACGCCCTGCGCCAGTCGCAGAAGATGGAAGCGGTCGGCCAGCTGACTGGTGGCCTTGCCCATGATTTCAACAATCTGCTGACGGGTATTTCCGGCGCCCTGGAAATGATGCAGATACGCATAGCGCAGGGCCGGGTCGGCGAGATCGACAAATATTCTGTCGCAGCCCAGGGCGCCGTGCGCCGCGCCGCTGCGCTCACCCACCGCCTGCTCGCCTTCTCCCGCAGGCAGACGCTCGATCCCAAACCGGTCAATTCCAATCGGCTGATATTCGATCTGGAAGAACTCATCCGGCGCACGGTTGGGCCGCAGATCGAGGTTGAGACCGTGGGCAAGGCCGGCATCTGGACCACCCTGGTCGATCCCAATCAGCTTGAAAATGCGCTGCTCAACCTCTGCATCAACGCGCGCGATGCGATGCCAGATGGCGGGCGCATCACGATCGAGACCGCAAACAAATGGCTGGACGACGCAGCAGCGCGCGAGCGCGATCTGGAACCGGGCCAATATGTCTCGATCTGCGTGACAGACACCGGCACGGGCATGACGCCAGAGGTGATTTCCCGCGCCTTCGATCCCTTTTTCACGACCAAGCCGCTGGGCGAAGGCACTGGCCTTGGCCTATCGATGATCTATGGATTCGCACGTCAGTCCGGCGGCCATGTGCGGATCTATAGCGAGGTCGGGACGGGTACGACCATGTGCCTCTATCTGCCCCGCCACTTCATGGAAGACGAGGAAAGCGAGGACGCGTCAGTCATTCCATCGCTGAGTGAGCAGGCGGCCAGCAATGAATCACGACGCGGTACGATCCTGGTGGTCGATGATGAGCCCACGGTTCGGCTCCTCGTTGTCGAGATAGCGCAGGAACTGGGCTATGATGTGCAGGAAGCGATGGACGGCCCAGGCGCCATGCGGCTGTTGCAAAATGGCGTGGCAATCGACCTGCTGATCACGGATGTGGGCTTGCCCGGCGGGATGAACGGTCGACAGGTTGCCGATGCCGCACTCAGCCTCCTGCCGGAGCTCAAGGTCCTGTTCATTACCGGCTATGCTGAAAATGCCGTCATCGGCAATGGCCAGCTCGCGCCCAATATGGCGCTCGTCACCAAGCCGTTCGCGATGGACGCATTGGCAAAGCGGATTGGCGATATGCTGCCCTGATCCCGCGAGGCGGCAATCGACCGAGCACTGCGCCGCCTCCAATATCAAGAGATCGTCAATCTTGCGGTACGACCGGCGGTCGGCCTGACAAGATTTTGCGGCTGAGTTTCAGGCAAGGCTTCAGGCCGCGACGGATCATGTACGGGGTCTTCCGCGTTCATGGGGCAAGCAAAAAGGACAGAGATGATGCTTGCCAACGCCCGCCGTGAAATCCTGACCCGCCCGATCTTCTCCCTCGTCGAGGCAGCCCTGCCCGCCCTTTCCGCTACGGAGAGCGAAGCGATCGAGGCTGGCAACAGCTGGTGGGACGCGGCCCTGTTTACCGGCAATCCGGATTGGGATCAGCTCCTTGCCGTGCCGCCCGCCAGGCTCACCGACGCGGAGCAGGCCTTCATGAATGGCCCTCTCGAACAGCTGTGCGGCATGATCGACGACTGGCGCATGACTTGGGAAACGCACGACCTGTCGCAGGAAGCCTGGGACTTTCTCAAGCAGGAAAAATTCTTCGGCATCATCATTCCCGAGGAACATGGCGGCCTTGGTTTTTCCAATTTCGCCCATAGCGAGATTGTCCGCAAGATCGCGACCCGATCCGTGTCCGCGGCCGTCACCGCGATGGTCCCCAACAGCCTGGGGCCGGGCGAACTCATCCTGCGCTTTGGAACCAAGGAACAACAGCACCACTGGCTGCCGCGGCTGGCGGATGGTCGCGAAATTCCTGCCTTTGGCCTGACCAGCCCGGAAGCCGGCTCCGATGCGGCGGCGATGATCGACGAAGGGGTCGTCTGCAAGGGTCAGTGGGACGGCGAGGAGGTGGTGGGCATCCGCCTCAACTGGCGCAAGCGCTATATCACCCTGGGTCCGGTCGCGACCTTGCTGGGCCTCGCCTTCAAGCTGCGCGATCCCGACCATCTGCTGGGCGGGCAGGAGGAGATCGGGATCACGGTCGCGCTGGTGCCTACCGACCTGCCCGGCGTGTCGATCGGGCGCCGGCATATCCCCTCGATGCAGAGTTTCCAGAACGGCCCCAATGAGGGCCATGACGTGTTCATCCCGCTCGACAACATCATCGGCGGCCCGGATCGCGTCGGCCAGGGATGGAAAATGTTGATGAGCGCGCTGGCGGCCGGCCGCGGCATTTCCCTGCCCTCCCTGTCTGCCGCCGCCGGCGCCTTCGCTGCCCATACGACCGGTGCCTATGCGCGGGTCCGCTCCCAGTTCAACCTGCCGATCGGCAAGTTCGAAGGGATACAGGAGCGGCTGGCGCGGATCGCGGCCAATGCCTATCTGCTCGATGGCGCCCGCCGCCTGACCTGCGCGGGGCTCGATCAGGGCAACCACCCCGCCGTCATTTCCTCGATCCTCAAGCTGCACGCGACCGAGCGCATGCGGACCGTCATCAACGACGCGATGGACGTGCATGGCGGCAAGGGCGTGATCGACGGGCCCAATAATTATCTGGGTAACCAGTATCGCGCGATCCCGGTCGGCATCACGGTCGAGGGCGCCAATATCCTCACCCGCAGCCTGATGGTATTCGGCCAGGGCGCGATCCGCTCCCACCCCTATCTGCTCAAGGAGATCCGCGCGGTCGCAGATGCCAATCGCGGGCGGGCGCTGGCGCAGTTCGACGATGTGCTGTGGAAGCATGTCGGCCACGCGCTCAAGACCGCGATCCGCGCTTTCGCGCGCAACTGGACCGGCGGCCTGTTTGCGCCGGCGCCCAAGGCCGGGCGCGCGACCCGCTATTATCGCCAGATGAGCCGCTATGCGGCGGCCTTTGCGTTCATATCCGACATTGCCTTCCTGACGCTAGGCGGTGAGCTCAAGCGGCGGGAACTCCTCTCTGCCCGGCTGGGCGACATACTGTCCGAACTCTATCTTCTTTCCGGCGCCCTCAAGCGGTGGGAGGATGAAGGGCGACAGGATGATGACCTTCCCCTGCTCGCCTGGTGCATGGACAGCGGCTTCGCGACGATCGAACAAAGGTTCGTCGAGATCATCGAGAATTTCCCCGCGCGGCCCGTGGGCTGGATGCTGCGCCTGTTCATCCTCCCCTTTGGCCGCCGTCGCCATGGCCCGACCGACCGGACCATCCGTCAGTGCGCGCAGATCATCCTGGAACCCTGCCCAGCGCGCGAACGGCTGATCGACAATGTGTTCATCGGCGGCCCGGAAGAACCCGTCGCCCGCCTGACCGAAGCCTTTCGCCTGATGGTCGACACCCAGCCGATCCATGACCGGCTGCGCAAGGCGCGGATCAAGGATTGGGCCAAGGCGCGCGAGCGCGGCCTGCTGTCGAGCGCAGAACTGGCGCAGCTTGAAGAGGCCGATCGCGCGGTCGCGGACGTCATCGCCGTGGATGATTTTGCACCCGAGGAGCTGCGGCGCAATCCCGCTGCATCGGACCTGGCACAGGCCGCCGAATGAGCCGGCCGGTCTATATTGTCGATGGCGCCCGCACACCGTTTCTCAAAGCGCGCGGCGGCCCCGGCCCGTTCACGCCTGTTGACCTGGCGGTACAATGTGGGCGCCCCCTCCTGCTAAGGCAGAAATTTGCCCCCGCGGATTTCGATCAGGTCATATTGGGGTGCGTCAACGTCATCGCCGATGAAGCCAATCCGGCGCGCGTCGCTGCCCTGCGTCTGGGCTGCGGGACGCAGACGACCGCCTTTACCGTTCAGATCAATTGCGGTTCGGGCATGCAGTCGATGGACACCGCCTACCGCTATATCGCCGATGGCGGCAGCGACCTCATCCTGGCCGGCGGTGCCGAAGCGCTCAGTCACGCCCCGCTCGTGTTTCGCCAGGATGCCGTCCAATGGTTCGCCGCGATGCAGGGCGACAAGACCAGCCCCTTGGCCTCGCTGAAAGCGGCCAGCGGATTTCGTCCCGACTTCCTCAAGCCCATCATCGGACTGGAACGCGGCCTCACTGATCCCATCACCGATCTTGGCATGGGCCAGACCGCCGAAATATTGGCGCACCTCTTCTCCATATCGAGGGCGGAGGCGGACGCTTATGCCGTCGAAAGCCACAAGCGTCTTGCCAGGGCGCAGTCGGAGGGATGGCTGGAGGGGGAACTTCTTCCTGCTTTTGCCAGGGATGGAACCGTATATTCCCAGGATGATGGGGTGCGGCCCGACAGCAGCACAGAAAAGCTCGCGACGCTGAAGCCGGTTTTCGAGCGCCCTTATGGGAAGGTCACTGCGGGCAATAGTTCGCAGATCAGCGACGGCTCCTGCTGGACCATCCTCGCCTCGCAAGAGGCGGTCGAGCGCCATGGCCTTATGCCCCGTGCGCGGATCGTCGACAGCCAGTGGTCGGCGCTTGATCCAGCCATCATGGGCCTGGGTCCGGTGCTCGCCTCGACGGCACTCCTCAAGCGCAACGGTCATGGATTGGCGGACATCGACCTGTGGGAATTGAATGAAGCCTTCGCTGCACAGGTGCTGGCATGTCTTGCGGCATGGGAGGACGAAGCATTCTGTCGCACCATATTGGGCCTTGAGGGGGCGGCCGGGCGCATCGATCCCTCGCGCCTCAATGTCGATGGCGGCGCGATTTCCCTGGGGCACCCCGTGGGCACGAGTGGCACGCGGATCGCACTGCATCTGGTGCAGGCGATGGAGCGGCTCGGGCTGAGGCGCGGCATCGCCACCGAATGTATTGGCGGCGGCCAGGGCGGCGCCATGTTGATCGAACGGCTGTGAAGGAGGCCATGATGAACGATCCTGTCTGGTCCTTTCTTGCCGATCGCGATCTGGAGACCGGTCCCGCGCCCCATCGCCCTGATGCCTTGCATCACTGGAGCTTCACGCGCGACGCCCAAGACATTGGCTGGGCTATCCTCGATCAGCAGGGAACGGATACCAATCTGCTGTCCCATGCCGTGCTTGAAGAGCTTGGCCATATACTCGGCATGATCGCCGACCGCGCGCCCAAGGCGCTGGTCATTCGATCAGGCAAGAAACAGGGTTTTCTTGCCGGCGCGGATATCAGCGAGTTTCGTGACATGCGCGACGAGGCGATGGTGCGGGACCGGATCGCCGCCGCACATGCGATCGTCGATCGGCTCGAAGCGCTGACCTTTCCGACCATTGCGGTCATCCACGGCTATGCCATGGGTGGCGGCCTTGAGGTCGCGCTGGCGTGCCATCAGCGCATCGCCATCGAAGGGACAAGGCTCGGCTTCCCCGAAATACAGCTTGGCCTGCATCCAGGTCTCGGCGGCACAGCGCGCTTTACCCATTTATGCGATCCGATCGCGGCGATGGAACTGATGCTGACCGGCAAGTCGATCGATACCAAGCGCGCGAAAGACATGGGGCTGGTCGATGCGGTCGTCCCTGAACGCCACGTCCACGCTGCCGTCATGGCCGCAGTTGCAGGAGAGATGGACCAGGGTCGGCAGGCATTGCTGGATCGATTGAAAGACGCCGCGCCAGTCCGCCATCTGGCGGCGCGGCAGATGCGCAGCCAGGCTGAGGCCAAGGCACCCTTGGCCCATTATCCCGCGCCCCATGCGCTCATCGACCTGTGGGAAACTCATGGTGGCGACCGGGAGGCGATGAAACAGGCGGAGGTCGCTTCCTTCGCGCATCTCATGATGAGCGATAGCGCGCAAAATCTCATACGCGCCTTCTTCCTGCGCCAGAAGCTCAAGGGACTGGCTGGGCCGGAAACGAAGACGATCGCCCATGTCCATGTCATCGGCGCGGGCGCGATGGGCGGCGACATCGCGGCCTGGTGCGCCTGGCGCGGCCTTCGCACCAGCATTTCCGATGTGAAGCCCGAGCCGATTGGCGCTGCTCTTGGCCGAGCCGCGAAACTGTACGAAAAGCTCGCCCATGGAGATCGGCTCAAGGTTCGCGATGCGCTGGATCGGTTGATCCCCGACCCGGATGGTGCGGGCATCGCCAAGGCCGACATTCTGATCGAGGCAGCCCCGGAAAAGGTTGATCTCAAGCGGACCCTCTATGCGAGCGCCGAGCCACGTATGAAGGACGGCGCAATCCTGGCGACCAACACCTCTTCCATTCCGCTTGAGCAATTGCGCGAGGGGTTACGCCATCCCGAGCGGCTGATCGGCATCCATTTCTTCAATCCTGTGTCGCGGCTCGATCTGGTCGAGGTCATCAGCCATGACGGGGTCGATCCGCAGGTCGAGGCAGGTGCAAGAGCCTTTATCGGCATCATCGGCAAGCTGCCGGCCCCGGCCCGTAGCGCCCCCGGCTTCATCGTCAACCGGATCCTTACCCCCTATCTGGTCGAGGCGATGACGATGATGGACGAGGGCATCGCGCCCGAGACGATCGACAGGGCGGCAATGGATTTCGGCATGCCCATGGGCCCGCTGGAACTTGCAGATCAGGTCGGCCTCGATATCGGCCTTGCAGTTGCCGCCATGCTCAAGCGAGAACTGGACTGGCCCATGCCTGCCACGCCGCAATGGTTGGCAGACAAGGTCTCGGCGGGTCAGTTGGGCCGGAAAGCCGGGAAAGGCATATATGCCTGGAAGGACGGCCATGCGGTCAAGAACAGCGCCCCGCAGCCCCCGCCGGAGATGGCGGACCGCCTCATCATGCCGATGCTCAACATGGCGGCCGCGACCCTGCGCGAGCAGGTGACCGACGATCCAGATATCATCGACGCTGCCATGATCTTCGGCACCGGATTTGCGCCCTTCCGCGGCGGACCGCTCCATTATGCCCACGCACGCGGGATTGGCGAAGTCAAAGCCGTGCTGGAAGGGCTGCGCGAAGCCCATGGCGAGCGGTTCCGGCCCGATCCGGGCTGGGACATGCTGCAATGAGGACCGGCGGGACCGGTCTTCTCGAACTTCGCTCGGCAGAGGAGGTCGCCGACCGCATCATCGCTCGCACTGACGGGCATATCGTCCTTGGCCTGCCATTGGGCCTGGGCAAGGCGCCTCATATCGTCAATGCCCTCTTCGCCCGTGCCAGCGCTGATCGCGCCATCAGGCTGCGTATCTTCACGGCGCTCACCCTCGAGCAGCCCTCGCTTGGCACGGACCTCGAGCGTCGTTTCCTCGAGCCCGTGTTCGAGCGGACAATGGGCGGATATCCGCGCTTTGCTTATGCGCAGGCGCAGCGTGCGGGCGAGATGCCGGCGAATATCGAGGTGAATGAATTTTTCTTCCAGGCCGGCAGCCGGCTCGGCAATGGAGATGCACAGCGCCACTATATTGCAGCCAACTATACCCATGCGATGCGCTATCTGATCGACCAGGGCGTCAATGTCGTTGCGCAGATCGTGGCGCGACGGGGAAACAGCTATAGCCTGAGCTGCAATAGCGACATGACCCTCGACCTGCTTGCCGAGCGCGATCGGGGCCGGGCCGATTTTGCCCTGATCGGTCAGGTCAATGACGAATTGCCCTTCATGCGCGGTCCGGCCGAAATCCCGTCCGATCGATTCGCAATCATTCTCGACAGCGCGCAGACACGCTTTCCCCTCTTCGGGCCGCCACGCCAACCCGTAAGCCCTGCCCAGCACGCCATCGGCGCCCATGTGGCCGCGCTGATAGCCGATGGTGGCTCGCTTCAGATCGGCATCGGCGCGATCGGCGACGCGATCGCCCACAGCCTGGTCCTCCGGCAGGAACGGCCCGATTCCTATCGCGCAACGCTCGACCGGCTGGGCGCTCCCAAGCCATGGGAAATGGGCCCGTTTGAGGAAGGCCTATATGCGCCGACCGAGATGCTGGTCGACTGTTTCCTCGATCTCATAAGGGCCGGCATCGTCAAGCGTGAAGTCGATGGCGCGATCGTACATGGCGGCTTTTTCGTTGGCCCGCGCAGCTTCTATGCCGCGTTGCGGGACATGGATGAGGATCTGCGCGATCGCATCCATATGCGCGAGATCAGCTATATCAATGCGCTGTTCGGCAACGAAGCGGCCAAGCGAAAGGCCCGGCAAAAGGCCCGCTTCGTCAACAGCGCCATGATGATCACGCTGCTGGGCGCCACGATCTCGGACGGGCTTGAAGATGGCCAGGTCGTCAGCGGCGTAGGCGGCCAGTATAATTTCGTCGCGCAGGCACTCGAACTCGACGGCGCGCGTTCGATCATCACCCTGCCTGCCACCCGGCGTCACAAGGGCGAGACCCAGTCCAATTTCGTCTGGAGCTATGGCCATGAAACCATCCCGCGCCATTTGCGCGATATGGTCGTGACCGAATATGGCGTGGCGGACCTGCGCGGCCAAAGCGATGAGCAGGTCATCCAGCGCCTGATCGCCATCGCCGACAGCCGCTTTCAAGGCGAACTTGTGGAAAAGGCCCGGTCCGCGGGCAAGATAGCGCCCGACTGGGACATTCCCGAAGCGTACAGGGATAATCTCCCCGAGCGGATCAGCGCGGCCATGCCCAAGGAGACATTTCCGTCCTTCCCGTTCGGCACGGACTTTACGCAGATCGAGCAGCGGCTCCTGCCGGTGATGCAATATCTGGCAGACCATGCGACTAGGCCCGCCCAACTGGCCGCCCTGATTGCCCGCGGCCTGCGCGGTGGTCAGCCCGACGAAGCGGAATCGGCCGCGCTCGAGCGCATGGGGCTGGATGCGCCCCATGGCGTCAGGGAGCATAGCTATCGCGCGCTCATCCTGGGAGCCTTGCGCAGTGCCGGACAGTAAGGACAGGAAAGAGGCGACCGGGCCAGGCGTCGTTTCGACAGACAGGGGAATGGAGCAGATGAAGGACGGCAAGGATAGCCCGCACCCCGATCTTGACGCAGAAGAGGCCGCCCATGTCGAGGAGCGCAGCACGGGTTCGGCAAAGGTCGTCCATGAGGTCGTGCGGCTCCAGGGCGAGGAGGAGCTGGATCGCCCGATCCTTGCGCTCATGCTTTCCGGCCTGGCCGCCGGCCTCGCGATCACCCTGTCGCTCATGTCCGAACTGTTCCTGCGGGCAAGGCTGCCCGACACAGAATGGGCGCCCCTCATCTACCTGCTGGGCTATCCGGTCGGATATCTGATCGTGATTATGGGACGGCTTCAGCTCTTTACCGAAAGCACGGTCACTGCGGTTCTGCCCGTCGCGACCCGTCCGAGCCTTAGCAATCTGGGCAGGCTCGCGCGCCTGTGGGCCTGCGTGCTGGCTGGGAATCTTGTCGGCGTGACGCTCGTAAGCGCGCTGATGGCCGGTGAGATCATCATCACGCATGAACAGCGCATCGTGGCGCTCGATATTCTCGCCAAGCTCGAATGGCAGGACTGGTCGAAAACCCTGATGCTGGGCATTCCGGCTGGCTTCATCATGGCCGCGATTGCGTGGGCCTTGCCCAATGCCAAGGGCAGCGAATTCTGGGTAATCTTCCTCCTGACCTATGTCATCGGTCTTGGCGGCTTTTCGCATGTCGTCACCGGTTCTTCCCAGATCAGCTTCCTCTGGTTGAGCGGCGAGGTCAGTTTCCAGCAGGCCTGGTTCGGCTTCTCTCTGCCTGCACTCATTGGCAACATCATCGGTGGTAGCGGCCTGTTCGCGGTCCTGGCCCATGGGCAGATGCGAAGCGACCTTACCGAAGGGGGATAGCGTTCGGTTTCAACCGTCGCCGGCAGGCAGAACTGCGCGAAGAGACTTCTCGATTTCCCCGCCGCAATAGGCCTCGCCATAGCGCTTCACGCTTCTTGCCTCGAGCCTCGCCAGGGCAGGATGAGCGCGCAGACGCTGGACCAGACCCATCGTTGCCGGCGCATGTTGGGCGAGCATGGCAGCGATCGCGCCGAAGCGGCTGGCCATGGTGCCCCATAATGTCACGGTCACGATATCGGCCAGATCCGGTTTTGCGGTGCCGAGCATGAACCCCTTTCCAGCTTCAAGGCCGTTGCTTGTGCCGACAGCCTCCCAGATGCGCATCCATTTCACCAGCCGAGGAATAAAGCTGGCCCATCGATCCTCCGTCCACATCTGCCGGCCGCCATCCAGCGTAAGTTCGTCAATGATATCATTCGCGTCGTTGACGAGCTTGACCGTCAAGGCGCGGTCGCGGGCACCGCCATGCACAAGGGCAAGACGTTCTGCCAGATAGACCATGATTGCTGGCATCTGCGACAGGGCAAATCCGGTGTCATTATCAATCAGGAGGGGTGGTCCCATGAAGGGCACCGGCTGATCCTCCGAAGCCATTTTCATCAGCGCGGCGATCTCACCTTCATCATGTTCGTTCCAGCTCTTGCCCGCAAAGGCAAGCGCGGCCCGGATGAACTGTCCGCGGAATGGCAATGGCCAATAATAGAGCTCGAAATCCCTCTCCACCCTCATCCCTCCTTTACATCCGTGCCTGTGCCAGAAGGCTTTCCTGGGCATATTGGTTGCCATGAAAATCTTGCTGGCAACCTCCGGGCTGGAATGGTGCACAGGAACACAGTGGCGGAGTTCGCGTTCTCCAATATGAGCTATCAGCAGTTTCCAGCAGCAGTTTCGGGGGCCAGCCAGGCGATGAGACCGAAGCTTCGATGGGGGGCATAGCCTCAAAGAAGGTCTTCTCCGCCAATGATAGTGCAATTGCGCAGGGAGCTTGGGACGCATGTCGAATGAAATAGGTTCGGTTCGGCAATGGGATGAGGGGGACCTGATGGAAGCCTTTCTTCTCATCCAAAGCGAGCGCCATACCAGTGACGACCAGATAATTTTTGCAGAAATGCGGCGCCGTGCCGGTGGCGGCGCACGTGAGCAGCACGATGCTTCTAACCGGCCTCGACTGTGGAACTTCGAGCCGGACCGGCCTCTGCTCTGAGATATGGTCGCCAGCCCGGCGCGCGCCAAAGGCGAGGCGTTGCCGGGCCGGGACACCTCAACCCGCTGCAACCCCGTCAGGCGAAAAGCGGTCTGTCATTTCGGCGAGCGCCCGCCCACTCATCCAGGCGGATTGCGATCTGATCGCGCCCCCCACGCTTTGCGTCGTAAAGCGCTTCATCTGCCAGCCGGTAGAGCGTGCCAAAGTCAACGCGGGATGCCGAGGCCGTCACACCGATACTCACCGTCACCATGCGATTGCCGATGATGTCGCCATGGCTCAGATCGGCCAAGGTTCCGCGCAGGGTTTGTGCAAATTGCTCGATGTTCCCAACTTCAGCTCCTGTGACCATCATCGCAAACTCCTCCCCGCCCAGACGACATACGGCACAGGAGGAATTCTCATGCTGTGCGATGCAGCGGCCAATTGCTGCCAGAACGTGATCGCCAGCCTCATGACCATAGACATCGTTGATCGACTTGAACCAATCGACGTCGATCAGGAGCAGGGCAACCAGCCCGCCTGATACAGGCAAGCCTTCGAGCATCCTGCAGGTTCTTTCCATGAAACCCCGTCGGTTTGGCAACCCTGTCAGAACGTCACGGCGGGCAAGCTCATGGGCCTTAGCCTCTGCGAGACGGGCGACGTCTCGTTCCGTCCGCAACCGGGCATGAGCACGCGAAGCGGCAGCGGAGAGCCACAATGTTTGCCAGGCCGCTGCGAACAGGACCAGAATTTGCGATCCACCGCCCCAGAACATCGCGTCCGCATCGAAGAAGCTGGTCGAAGCAAGGACGATCATTGGCAGTGCCCAGGCCCCACCCAGGCGCCGCGCCGCGCTGCTTCCCCGTCGCCATGCCTGGCCGATACAGGATGCGACCGCCGCCAGATTGGCCAGGACCAGCAACCCCAGCAGATTGCCGAGCATGTCGAACGGCCCCGAACGCATCAGCGAAAGCGGGATGCCCAATGCGCACACGCTTGCGGTGAGGCCCAGGGCGGTGCGCCTCAACCCCGCATCGAGATGCTGTTTTTCAAGAGCAGTGACGGCGCTCAAAGTGGCGAGCGTGATGGCGAGACAGGAGAGACCAGTGCAGATTTGGGCCGATACCGCGCCCGCCATCGAGGGAAAGAAGAACAGATGAAGTTGCGACCAGCACGCCCCCCATATGACCATGCAGCATGCCCATGCGGCCTGCCAGCCGGCATGTTGCTGACGGACGGCAAGAGCCAGTGAGGCGTTATAAATCGCGCCCACAATCAGCAGAACGAGCGCAGCACCGGTCAAGGTAGCCAGGCCAGTTGTCTGGGTGGCTTCTTCACCACGCTCGACAAGCCTCATCCGAAGGAGATGCGCGCTCGCCACTCTGTCAAATCTCAAGGTGAAGGCCACGACAGGAACGTCGCGATAGGGCGCGCGGAACGCGAGTTGGCCGCCAGCTCTCCAATAGGTCCCGAAATTGCCGCTCCGGACATGTTGCTGCTCGACGGCACCGTCACGATAGATGAAGCGCACGACCAGCCGATCAAATCGAGAGCTGTGGATGATCAGCGACAGATCCTCATGATCGCGCGAGCCCTGGGGCAAGGCGGCATGGAGCCACAATGTGCCCTTCTGATAGCCATCAGGATCACCATTGCAGACAAAATGGGAGGGGCGCGTGTCGTCAGGGGCGATCGATCGGCTCACTGCATGACATAGAGGATCGCCAATGCGTAGCAATTCAGCGCGCGCAGGCTGAGCCCCGCCCAGGATCAACAGTGCGATCGAGAACATGGCGCAGCTAATCGCAAGCCTATGTCGGGATAGTCCCCTGGTCAGGATCCGCGCATTCATCGCGGCCCCTCTAGCATGAAAATGCGTGAATATACTGGGCGCATGGCCACTGGCTCGCTTGCGGGCAGCGATCCGCCCGGCTCGCGTCAACGCTCACCATGGACTGACGGAGGCGGAAAAACATCTCACAATCACAAAACAAGAAATTTAATCCAAGTTAAAAAGAAAGGCCATCATGTTGCGGCGGACGGCTTCATGAAAATCCCGCCGCTAAATCCATGACGATATCGAAATAAATATTTCGAATGCTGCTCCATCCATGTCTTCTGCCTCAATAGACATTGGCGAACGCGCCCTGATAGTGTCAAAATTGCAACATAAGCATTATTGTTTTCGCACGCGGCAACCCCGGTGCATGCCCTTTAGTTTGAGCCTCGTGGAAATAATCAAACAGGGACGTACATCATGAAGAAGATCATTCTCCCATTGCTGGGCTGCCTGGCACTGCCGACTGCTGCCATGGCTCAGGACGACACCGCACCCGATGGCAGCAAAGCCTTCGGTATTGAACCCTATGTCGGCATTCTCGGCGGTTATCACACTTTCGACCGCGGGACCGAGTTCGGCAGCGTTCCGGGCGAGACGATCATGAACGGCGCCCTGATCAGCGGCATCGCGGGCGTGAATGTGCCACTCGGGCCGGTGTTCGTCGGGGTGGAAGGGAACGCCTCGAAGGGCTTTAGCGACATCGACTGGGAATATGGCGTGAAGGGCCGTGTAGGCGCCCGCGCAGGCGAGAGCGGTTTGATCTACGCCTCGGCCGGCTATCAGTGGGTCAATGGCAAAGGCGGCTGGCCCGACGAGAAGGACTGGATGTACGGTGCGGGTGTCGAAGTGGGGCCAAAGGAGATCGGCCTCGGCGGGGTCACTGGCAGCAGCGGCGTGCGCCTGCGCGTGCAGGTCGACACCTATGATTGGGACAGTTTCCGTCCCATGGCTGGCGTCATTTTCCACTTCTGAAAATTACCACACAGTTCCATGGGAAGGAATAAGACATGGCCTTCCCCCGGGACGCACAGGCTGATCGCGCAGCCGCTTCTGGGCCGCATGCGCCTTGAGTGGAAGATGGGCGCTGCCATGGGGTAGAGCGGGCAACTACAGCGGGCCCGTTCACCCATTCAGCCAGAATGTGCCGGGCTCATTCACATGATCTGGAGATTTTCTTCCCGCACCATGAACCCGTTGAATATCAAGGCGTTTTGAGTGGGCTACTGCGCTCTTTGCAGGATTTTGGAGGCTCGTGCATGACGATCGAAGTTCGCTTCCCCGATGGCAGCCGTCGGGATGTGCCGAGCGAGCTTCGTATCCTGCACGCAGACAGCGCGAGCGAAGAGCCTGCATTCTGGCATCTACCGCTCAACTGCGATTCCTATTGGCGTTTTGCGTTTGACGGCGTCCACTGGAATGCGCGCCCCAGAACGGGTAGCCTTGCCATGTTCCGTAGTCCGGGCATCGAGTGGTGGCGGGGCATCGTAACAATGTCGGACGAAGCGGCTTTGGGTCAGGAACAGTGTCTTCTGGTCGCCGTCAACGCCTGATGGCCTATGAATTTTCTTGAACAGCGCGAGGCGATGCGCTCACCATGGTGTCAGCATATTCTATGTGAGCCGCTGCCAGGCCTCTTCCATCGCATCGCGCAGTCGCGCCGCCCAGAAGGATTGCCCCTCGCCTTGGGAAATAAGGTCCTGCCTGACCTCGATTTCAGCGTAGCGAAGGTCATTTGAAAGGGCGTGGAAGGGCATGCTGTAATCGGTTTCATCCATGGCATAGGGAGCATTGTCGCCCACCTTGATCGGCAACCGGCGTAGCGCGTCCAGCAGGCAAATCGCAAAATCGATCCGGCCGGCGGCGTGCAGGACGCCCACCGACCAGGGGCGCCTCATCTCGTCCAGTATCGGGGTGAAACTATGGAGCGCGAGCAGGATTGTCTCCTGCCCCGCTGCCAGCCGAGCTGAGATCATTTCTGAAATGCCGGAATGATATGGAGCATGGATGGAGGTGACACGCGCCAGCCTGTCGATTTCGGTCAAACCCTGATTGCCACCGATATCGGTCCCATCGGACGACGCTGGTATCGCGTCGTCGCGCGCGGGATCGCGATTACAGTCGATGACCAATCGCGAATAATTCTGGAAGATGAAAGGGGCATCGAGGAGACGCGCCAATTCCAGGCCCATATCTCTCACGCCTATGTCGATTGCGATATGCCGAGACCAATCGGCCGGGCCTACGCCAAGATCACCCAGGGCCGAAGGAATTGCCAGCCCTGCATGATCTCCGGTCAGGAGGAACGGGGAGGAGCCGTTCGCGTTGATGACGGTGAAGGGCGCAGGATCGGCTGGCACCAGTAGATTCATGGTTTCTCCCTGCCCATTGGGAACTTCCTTTCATGCCGTTGCTCACAATCGAACATGTGACGACTTATCGCTATCAGCAATCGGTGTCGCTGGGCGAACATCGCATCATGATGCGGCCGCGTGAGGCCTTCGACCAGCGACTGCTCCGCGCGCGGCTCGATATCGATCCCCAACCTTGTGAATTGCGCTGGCTGCATGATGTGTTCGGAAATTCCGTGGCCATTGCTCTGTTCGACAAACGCACGTCGCAGCTGAAAGTCGCGAGCGCGGTTACGCTCGAGCATGCGCCCTTGACGCAGCAGCAGGTCGACGTCGAACCCTATGCCCGGCTTTTCCCCTTCACCTATTCATCGGAAGACATGCCCGATCTGTTGCGGTCGATCGAACGAAACCATCTCGATCCCGAGCGGATCGTCGACAATTGGGCCAGAGGTTTCGTCAGCAATCATGGTGATACAGCGACCATCGATCTCCTGACGCGGATCGCGACAGGCATCCAGCGTGACTTCACCTATGTGCCACGACATGAAAAGGGCACCCAATCTCCTATGGAGACGTTGCGCAAGCGGCAGGGGACCTGCCGTGACTTCGCCGTGCTGATGATTGAGGCTGTCAGGGCGCTGGGCTTCGCCGCCCGCTTCGTGTCGGGCTATGTCTATAATCCATCGCGCACCGAAGGGCTGGTCGGTGGCGGCAACACCCACGCCTGGGTCCGTATCTTCCTGCCCGGATCTGGCTGGGTGGAATTCGATCCGACAAATGGGATCATCGGCAATCGCGGCTTGATCCGCGTGGCGATCGCACGCGACCCGTATCAGGCGCTACCGTTGTCGGGCACCTGGTTCGGCCTGCCTGCAAGCTTTCTGGGGATGGATGTGAGCGTCAACGTCAGTCGTGCCGATCCAGAACCATTCTCCCTCTCCGGCCATGGCGCCATCAACAGCCGGCTTGCCGGCAATCAGGAAACGAACCCGACATGCTGATCCGGTGCGGCTATGATATCGAATTCTCGACCGAGAACCGGACGGCGATGATGGCCATGCTCAGCCTGCATCCATCGCGCCATCAGGATCTGCGAACGCCGCAGCGGCTGATAGCGGCGCCCGACATTCCGCTTTATCAATTCGAGGACGGGTTCGGCAATGTCGCCACCCGGCTCACCATCCCACCGGGCAATGTGCGCTTGTCATGCGACTTTGTGATCGAGGATAGCGGAGATCCCGACCAGCGCTCGCCCAGTGGTCCTCAGATGCCGGTGGAAGAGCTTCCAGATGCCGTCATGCCCTTTCTTCTGGGCAGCCGCTATTGCGAAACCGACCGTCTGATGGACGTGGCATGGGCTCAATTTGGTCATCTGGCCAGCGCGCGGGAAAGGGTGGAGGCGATCGTGGGCTTCGTGCATCATCATATTGAATTTGGCTATCAGCATGCGCGCGCCGACAAGACCGCCTGGAATGGCTATCAGGAGCGAAAGGGCGTGTGCCGTGACTTCGCCCATCTCGCCATAACCTTGTGCCGCTGCATGAATATTCCCGCTCGCTATTGCACCGGTTACCTCGGCGACATCGGCGTGCCTCCGGTAGATGCTCCGATGGATTTCAGTGCATGGTTCGATGTCTATATCGACGGCGCCTGGTATACCCATGATGCGCGCCATAACCGCCCGCGCATCGGCCGGATCCTGATGGCACGCGGGCGCGATGCCACCGACGTAGCCTTGACGACGGCTTTTGGCCCGGCAAATCTGGTGCGATTTCAGGTGCACACCCAGGAAGTAACCGCCCTTGACTGAGCAAAGCGACCCGCTTCTCCAACCCTGGCCTGGCCCGCTTGGCGCGCCACCTTTTGCGCGGATAGGTGATGACCAGTTCCTTCGCGCGGTCACGACCAGCATCGCCTGGCACAAGGCTGAACTTGATGCGATTTGCGAGCAGGTCGCGCCCGCGACCTTCGAGAATACGATTGCCGCACTGGAACGGTCGGGCGAGCCGCTCGCGCGCGTCCGGCGGTTGTTCTGGGCCCTGTCCTCGGCGAAGGGCACGCTGGCCATCCGCGAGGCGGAAGCTGAGATTTCGGCGCGACTTAGCGCGCATGCCGTCGCCATAAGCCATAATGCCCAATTGGCAGCGCGCGTCTTCGCAGTCCATGCTTCACGGCACGAGAGCGGCCTCACCCCGGAACAGGTCCGCCTCGTGGAGGATAGCCATGCAAGCTTCCTTAGAGGCGGCGCAGCATTGACGAGGGCTGGCAAGTACCGCTTTGCCGCCATCGAGGCTCGCCTGTCTGCCCTAGCAGTTCAATTCGGGCAGAATGTGCTTGCCGCAACAAATGCCTGGGTGCTCGATCTGGAGCAGAATGAGCTTGAGGGACTGCCCAGCGCAATATGCGAGGCGGCTGCGGCGCGAGCAACAGCAAAGGGGTTGCAGGACCGTTATCACATAACGCTCGATCGCACCGACCTGGAGGCATTTCTGACCTTTTCGAAGAGGCGCGACTTGCGCGAGGCCCTATGGCGGGCCTTCACCGCACGCTGCGACGGCGACCAACATGATAATTGGCCCATCATCGCCGAAATGCTCGCGTTGCGCAGGGAAAGGGCGGTCCTGCTGGGCTATGCCGACCATGCGCATTATGCGCTGGCCGACAGCATGGCGCATGATCCGGCAGCAGCGAGCGCGCTGATGCGCCAGCTGTGGGCGCCGGGCAAACGGCGCGCAACGCAGGAAGCTGCTGAACTGCAGGCATTGATCGATGCGGAGGGCGGCGATTTCCGCCTCGCGCCCTGGGACTGGCGCTTTTACGCGGAACAGGTACGACGCACCCGTTACGCACTCGATACTGCGGCAGCTGCGGAGCATTTGCGGCTCGATGCGGTGCGGCAGGCAGCATTCGACACAGCCGGCCGACTTTATGGCCTGAGCTTCTACAGGCGTGCGGACATAGAAGGCTATCATCCGGACGTCTGGGCCTGGGAAGTGAAGGAGAGCAACGGGAGCACTGTGGGTCTGCTCTTCACCGACTATCTGGCCCGCCCGGAAAAACATGGTGGCGCTTGGATGGGAAGCCTGCGGGTGCAAGAAGCGATGGATGGCGACGTGCGCCCGATCGTCTATCTGGTCGCCAATTTTGCCGCTGCTCCGCCACCCGACCGGGGTGCGACCCGCCTTTCGATTGATGAGGCGCGCACCTTGTTTCATGAATTTGGCCATGCATTGCATGGGCTTCTTTCACGAGTCACCTACCCCAGCCAGTCCGGAACTGCGGTTGCCCGCGACTTCGTGGAATTTCCGAGCAAGTTCATGGAGAACTGGATTGTCAGCCCGCAGGTGCTCGCCGATCTTGGGATGCCTGAAGATCTGATCAGCGCCATTCGCGAGGCGGAGGCTTATGGTCAGGGCTTTGCCACCGTGGAATTGATCGGTTGCGCATTGGTGGACCTTGCCATCCACCAGAATCCGGACGCTCAGATCGATCCTCGCGCATTTGTCGAGGCGCAGCTTGATGCGCTCGCAATGCCCCGCGCGGTCGGGTTGCGCCATCGCTTTCCCTATTTCACGCATATCTTTGATGGCGGCTATTCGGCTGCCTATTATAGCTATGCCTGGTCCGAAGCACTGGATGCC
This sequence comes from Sphingobium sp. MP9-4, assembly GCF_005281675.1. Classification (NCBI taxonomy): domain Bacteria; kingdom Pseudomonadati; phylum Pseudomonadota; class Alphaproteobacteria; order Sphingomonadales; family Sphingobiaceae; genus Sphingobium; species Sphingobium sp. MP9-4. The sequence continues at coordinate 35,159 of NZ_LUFI01000024.1, forward strand.
GACGCATTTGAGGCTTTTGTCGCGACAGGTGATATTTTCGACCCCGGTCTCGCATCGCGGTTCCGCGAAGAGATACTCGCCGCAGGAAATAGCCGCGATCCCATGGCGTCCTTTCAGGCCTTCCTGGGACGCGCGCCCGACGGAACGGCCTTGATGCGAGCAAGGCATCTTCTCGACGCTTGAACGCCCCTGGCGCGCGATCCGTTTTGCCGAGAATGAACCACGGGTTGAGGCCAATCACGCCTCGAGCCATCCGCCGCGCTGCACATGGCCTTAATGGTGATCGCATAGCGGAGAGAAGCGGGCTGCATGTCCTCATGCAAGGGTAGCAGACCCATCGAGGGGCCTTGTCAGGCGGCGATGGTCAGCGGGGTGTCGACATGCTGTCCGATCTGGATCACCTCATCAGTATGAACCTTGAACGAGGCCAGTCGCATCGGACCGAACGCCGTGGTCAAAGCGGTATCGGCTGCGTCGCGTCCGCACGCCATCAGGATGCGCCCTATGCGAGGGACATGATGCCGCGCATCGAAACTGTGCCACTCACCACCCAGGTACACTTCGAACCAGGCGTGGAAATCCATTGGGACATCAACCGGATCGACGCCGATATCGCCAAGATATCCGCTGCAATATCGTGCCGGAATGTTCATGCACCGGCATAGGGCCACTGCAAGATGGGCAAAGTCCCGGCATACGCCAACCCGCTCATTATATGCCTCCCAAGCGGTCCTGGTGCATCGCGCATATTGATATCCGTAGGTCAGATGCTGGTGCACGAAATCGACAATGGACTGCACACGCTGCCACCCGGGCGCGATATGGCCGAAATGATACCAGGCTTTCTGGCAGAGGAGATCGGTCTCGCAATAACGGCTTCCCATGAGATAGATAAGGACGTCCGAGGGCAAATCCCGAACTTCATGCTGGACTGCCGATGGACTTTGGCGATCGTGCAGGCCGCTATCGGCAATGGTGAAGTCACATGACAGGGTAGTGCGCCCTGCCGGCAGGGTCATGCGTGTGCAGATATTGCCAAAGCTGTCACGGTAATCATGGGTCGGGATCGGCGCGCCTGTCCTGATCCTGTGGGGGCTGCGAAGATCGGGAAACCTAGACGGTCGGATCGTGAGGAGGGAAATTAACGGCGTAGGAGCACCGGTTTCCAGGACCAGTTCATAGCCAGCACGAATGAGCATAACTGCCTTTCCAATTCGAGGCGCGATCTAGACATGAAAATCTACAGGTCATTCGATGGTTTCTTTGCCCAGAAATCATCCGACAAATGTTAAACCTTCATTATTTGATCAAAAGATGATCTATTCAATTATATTTGCAATAATTGGTATCCGCGTAGGGCTATATTACCGCCTGATGCTTTCGTTCTTCGCCGATGCATATCTCTCCCAACAGTCGGGACAGTTCATTCACCGAATAGGGTTTGTGCAGAAGTGGAAAGCCATGGCGGCTATCATCAGCCAGGACATGGCTATAGCCACTGGTGAGCACCACGGGGATTTCCGGCCAGCGCGCCCGGATCTGACGCCCAAGCTCCAGACCATCGATCCCGGGCATGACGACATCTGAAAAAACGATATCGATATTGGCGTGCGAACGCTCAAGCACCGCGATCGCCTCAGGAGCATTGGCCGCACGCCACGTCTTGTAACCAAGATCCTCGAGGAGCTGCGAAGCGAAGTCTCCGACCGGCTCATTATCCTCGACGATCAGAATATTCGCATGCTGGATGGCGCAACGTCCTGACGGCGTGACATCCTCCAGGGAATGTGGCGCGGCAGCCCGCGGCAGATAGAGGCTGAACGTCGTCCCGATACCCAACCGACTTGCAACGTCGATCTCGCCACCGGACTGTTTGATAAAGCCATAGACCTGGCTCAGTCCCAAACCCGTACCCTTGCCCACCTCCTTGGTCGTGAAGAATGGCTCGAATATATGTTCTATCTGCCCTTCGCTCATGCCCAAACCCTCATCCGTCACGGAAATCCTGACGAAATCGCCCCTGGCAGCCGCGAGGCCGCCGCGGGCCGGGATTGATCCGGCCGCTTCCACCGACAGGGTAATCCGTCCCTCTCCGTTCATCGCGTCGCGCGCGTTCACCGCCATGTTGATCAGCGCGGTTTCGAACTGGCTCGCATCGACTTCGACAAAACAGGAGGTGCAGATCGGGTCGACAACAAGGGCAATGCGCGAACCCACGACCGTTCGAAGCATATCCGCAACGGCTTCAACCTTGCGCGCGGCATTGAACGTCTCTGGTCGAAGGGCCTGGCGGCGCGCAAAAGCGAGAAGCTGGCTCGTCAGCTTCGCCGCACGGTCCGCGGTCTCCGAGATGGCATCAATATATTTCTTCTGCTTCTCGCGCGGCAGCTCGCGGGTCGCGAGAAGGTCGGCGGACCCACGGATGATGGTGAGAAGATTGTTGAAATCATGCGCAACGCCGCCTGTCAGTTGCCCGATCGCTTCCATCTTCTGAAGTTGGCGAAGCTGATCCTGAGCCGAGGACAGTTCGCGCGAACGCTCCTCGACACGCGCCTCCAGCGTGTCATTGAGCAGGCGCAGCTGTTCTTCCGCAATGGTCCGCTCCAGAAGGTCTGCGGCCTGCCGGGCGAGGATATCGAGCAGACGCAGGTCCCGCTCGGAAGGATGATGCGGACGATCCCAATGGGTGGAGATCATGCCGAGCAAGCGGCCGGTGCGCGAGAGAAGCGGCGTGGTCTGAGCCGAGCGGATGCCCGCGGCGCGAAACGCATCGAGGTCGGCAGTCCCGGCGATATCGGCCCATTTCTCGAAATCAGGAACAATGGCGCGCTGACCCATTTTCAGGGCTAGCGTGCAACTGCTGTAGGCTGCTGGACTGACCCACTGCCAGAACCCGACCGCTTCTGCCGGCAAGCCTCTGTGCGCCAGCAACTGGAGTTGCCCCCCATGTCCCGAAGGGTCATCGGCGGGGCAAAGGAGTTGCATCGTCCCGAACTGGGAGCCGGTGATGGCAACAGCGGCCTCCACGATCTTGCCATAGAGTTCGAACCGATCATTCTCGGCGATGAGCGTAACGCTGATCGCGTGAAGCAACTCGATATCGGACGGTTCCCTGGCCGGGCCCTGAACTTGCGACCCACGCGGCAATATCTGCGGCCCACGATATGTGACAGTCATCATCGCTCCCATGCCGCCATCATCGGCCGCGCTTCACGCCAAAAGAGGCATATGCACGAAAAGTTCCGGTGAGTTCTGGCCGCAGACATCACGCGCCCCAGTGCCGCGCGGTCGCTATCTAAGATTCATATTGATCCAGATTGGTCCTGGACATCTTCTCGCCTCCCGCCGGAACCCAGCCTCCCGCTTCCGGTTAGAGGTCTGTCTGCTGCGACAATCGCAGCCTATCATGCGCGTCAGGGAGAATTGATATGGCCGTTTCGGGTCCCAAAAGTGATGCTGCTCTGGAAAATGGTCTTGCCGATCACCAGCCCGGAGCTGGAAGTCCCGATTATGAGACGATGGTCGGAGAAGGCGGAGAGACGCAGCAGAGGTTGCAGGATGAGCGCTCCGGTGATGCCCTGACAGACAATTTCGGGCATCGGATCGCAGACAATCAGAATAGTCTGAAGGCCGGCGCCCGCGGTCCCACGCTGCTGGAAGATTTCGTACTGCGCGAGAAAATCTTCCATTTTGACCATGAACGCATCCCTGAACGGATCGTCCATGCACGCGGCTCTGGCGCCCATGGGATTTTCGAGTGCACCAAGGCCATTCCCGATGTGACCAAAGCGAGCATTTTCCAGAAGAAGGGTGCGAGCTGCCCTGTGTTCGTTCGTTTCTCCACTGTGGCCGGTGGCGCGGGTTCCGTTGATACACCGCGCGATGTGCGCGGCTTTGCTGTGAAATTCTACACGGAAGCCGGCAACTGGGACCTGGTCGGCAACAACATCCCGGTATTCTTCATTCAGGATGCGATGAAATTTCCTGACCTGATCCATTCGGTGAAAATGGAAGCGGATCGGGGCTATCCCCAGGCTGCGAGCGCCCATGACACCTTCTGGGATTTTGTATCGCTCATGCCCGAGAGCATGCACATGATCATGTGGGCCATGTCCGATCGGGCCATTCCTCGCTCGCTGCGGATGATGGAAGGATTTGGCGTCCACAGCTTCCGCTTCATCAACCAAGACGGCGACGGCAAGTTCGTGAAGTTCCACTGGAAACCGGTTCTGGGCGTTGCGTCCCAGGTCTGGGACGAGGCTGTCAAGACGGCAGGCGCCGACCCCGATTTTCATCGCCGCGATCTGTACGAAGCCATTGCCAGCGGTGATTATCCCGCCTGGGACCTGGGCGTGCAGATTTTCGATGAGGCTTGGGCGGCAGAACAGCCCTATGATGTGCTGGATGCAACCAAGCTGATCCCGGAAGAGGATATTCCTGTCGAGATCATCGGGCGCCTCACGCTCAATCGCAATGTCGACAATTTCTTTGCCGAGACAGAGCAGGTGGCCTTCCTGCCCAGCAACGTCATTCCAGGCATCGACTTCACGAATGACCCCCTGCTGCAGGGGCGGCTTTTCTCTTATCTCGATACGCAAAAGTCGCGTTTGGGAACGACCAACTTCCATCAGATCCCGATCAATGCGCCCAAATGCCCCTTCCACAATATGCAGCGCGACGGGTTGATGCAGACGCTGGTCCCCAAGGGGCGCGCCAATTACGAGCCGAACAGCCTGAACGAGGCTGGCGAGGATAGTGGTCCACGCGTTGCGCCCGAAACCGGCTTCACATCCTTTAGCGATAATGGAGAACGCAACGATCCCACTGACAAGATGCGGATACGTGCCGAAACATTTGCCGATCATTATAGTCAGGCGCGGATGTTCTATCTGTCGCAGACCGAGAATGAACAGGCGCACATCGCATCGGCCATTGTCTTCGAGTTGTCGAAGGTGGTGATGCCTCATGTGCGGCTTCGGGTTCTCTCGCGTCTGCGCAACATTGACGAGGATCTGGCGCAACGAGTCGCCGACGGGCTGTCGATCGCTCTGCCTGAAAAGGCGCCAGCAGCCCGAGACCTTGTGGAGATGCCCATCTCCGACGCTCTTTCTATCCAGAAGAATGCCAAGGATGGCTTCGCCGGCCGCAAGGTCGGAATTCTGTTTGCCGAAGGCTCCGACAAGGCGATGGTGGAGAAGCTCAAGACGGGCGTGGAGAAAGCAGGCGGCAGCGTCTTTCTGGTTGCGCCCAAAATTGGTCCCCTCAAGGTCAAGGGCGGAACGCTCGAAGCGGACGGCAAGCTCGATGGCTCGCCCTCCGTGCTGTTCGATGCGATTGCCTCCGTGCTGATGCCGCAAAGCGCGGAAATATTGTCGAAGCAAGGCGCTGCGGTCCAATGGTTCATGGACGCCTATGGCCATTGCAAGACCATCGCCCATTGCCCCGGCACGCAGATCATCCTCGACAAGGCGGGGGTGGAAAAGGACGACGGCGTCATTCCAAACGAGATGCTGCTGGACAAGGGCCCCAAGCGGCACTGGGCGCGAGAGCCGAAAATCCGCGATCTCGCCTGAGATCAGCTGCTAAGTCCGCATGCGCGCCATTAGTGCGCATGCGGACAATTCTGTGCTGAGCTGTCCGGGACGACAGATTCATTTCGTTGGCACATCCAAAGCAGCTGGCGCCGACATGAGGTCGGTGCGCGGCGCCAACATCTTAGCAGTCCTGAGGAACGTGTCAGGACGAGGAGGACCAGATGATTCAGCCCGAAGACGAAGCATGGATGCGCGAGGCTATCGCGATTGCGCGTTCAAAAGGGTCTGATCCTTCAACCTCCCCTCTGGGCTGCGTGATCGTGCTGGATGGGAGGATGATAGCCGGCGAACGCAATCAGACTCAGGAGTTACCCGACGCGACAGCCCATGCAGAAATGATGGCGATCAGGCGCGGTTGCGAGAATAGCGGTGACATGGAGCTGCGCGGCGCAACGCTTTATTCGACGCTTCAGCCATGTGGAATGTGCACGATGGCATCGATCTGGGCAAAGGTCGGAAGGGTCGTTTACGGCGCTGGAAGGCATGATGTTCATCAGATGTATTTCGAGGCAAGGCATGTCGACACGCTGGATTTCGTAGCAGAAGCCTATCGCGATGATATCTCGATAGAGGGGGGATGCCTGCGCGCGGAATGCGCTGAACTTTACTACCCGCCTGACGCAGATCTTTCGGAGGAGGAACAGGCCAACCTATAACATCATCATTTTCTGCCCAGATGGCGGCATGGCTCAATCGGGTCGGCTTGTTTCGACGATAAGCCAAGGGTATCGCGGAGCCGATGAAAGGGCCGGGCGTTGTGCGTGCGGATCAACTTATGGAGTTCTGATGCGCGCAATCCTCCCAGAGCAGCTGGCAAGCTATTTTGACAGCTCGCCTGTGGCTTTGTCGCTCGGCCGCGCAGAGGGCGATCATGAGCTGCTGTTGACGAATGAGGGCTTCAGGAACCTGACCGGCTATGCGACGAGCGAGATCGTCGGCCGCAATTGCAGGTTCTTGCAGGGACGCAGCCGGAATGAAGAGGCCCGCGCGCAGATACGGTCGTTCCTCCAGGACGATGGGCAGGCGAACGTGCGGACGTCCATCGTCAATTTCCGGAAGGACGGGCGCCCCTTCGTCAATCTTCTCTACATGACGAAACTTCGCGCTCAGTCGGGCCAGGTGCGCTATATTTTTGCGTCTCAATTCGATGTCAGTCGCACCCAGCCGGATCGACTGGCGGATTATGATCTCGACCTTGAGCGTACGCTTGACCGATTGAGTCCGGTCCTGGCGGAAAGCGGGATCGTGGTTGAAGGTTCGCTGATGACAATCGCGAATACGGTGGCCACCATAGCACAGGCCAAGCTCATATTGTCGGATCTGGACAATGGCGATTTCCTTTGAGCGGTGAGACGGCTAACCCCAGCCGGTTGCCGATCGTGGGCATCGGCGCTTCGGCGGGCGGGCTTGAGGCCCTGCGCGAAATGCTGGCGTCAGCCCGTGGCCAGACCGGCATGTCCTTCGTCATCGTTCAGCATCTTGATCCCAATCATGAGAGCATGCTGGCGCAATTGCTGGACCGCCACACGACCCTGGAAGTTCTCCAGTGCGAGGGTGGTGAGCAGATAGAGGCGGACAAGGTTTACATCATCCCTCCCGGTCGCGGCCTGGTCATACGCGAGGGCATGTTGGAACTGACCGACTTCGCGCAGCCCCGCGGTCTTCGCAGACCGATAGATGATTTCTTCATCTCCCTCGCGTCGGACAAGCAGGCGGATGCCGCCTGCGTCATACTTTCAGGTACCGGCGCTGACGGGACCATGGGCTTGCGTGCCGTGAAGGAAAATGGCGGGCTGTGTGTCGTGCAGGATCCTGAAACGGCAAAATATGATGGCATGCCGCTGTCTGCTGTGGGAACCGGACTGGTCGATTTCGTCAAACGTCCAAGCGAGATAATTCAATGTCTGGAAGGATTTTTCCAGCACCGTGCCACGGCCGAAACACCCGAACGGGAAGCTGCTCTGGTCGCCGATCATGTCGATGATCTGTGCAAGACACTGCGAACTGCGGTGGGCCATGATTTTTCGGGTTACAAGCGCACGACCCTTATCAGGAGGGTCGAACGGCGCATGCATGTGCTGGGGATCACGTCGGGCCACAGCTATCTTTCGCGGATAAAAAGCGACAGGGACGAATGTGAAGCGCTGTTTCGTGATCTCCTGATCAACGTCACCCGATTTTTCCGGGACGCAGATCTGTTCGAGCGTCTGAGGATCACGGTTATCGAGCCGCTGGTCGATCAGGCCGATGGCGAGGAAATCAGGGTATGGGTTCCAGGCTGCTCCTCTGGCGAGGAAGCCTACAGCGTTGCGATGCTCTTCGCCGAAGCTGCTCGCAAACGAAATATTCTGCCGGCATCCGTGCAGATCTTCGCTACGGATATTGATGAGCAGATGCTGCAGATTGCGCGCGAAGGAGTATATCCTGCGTCTGCGCTTGCAGATATTCCGCTGGCGCTGCGCGAGCAATATGCGATCCCTCACGCAGAAAGGTTCACGATCGTTCCCCAATTGCGGGACATGATCCGCTTCTCCAGTCATAGCCTGGTCAAGGATCCGCCCTTCTCGCGCATCGATCTGGTCTCCTGTCGCAATCTTCTCATCTATTTCGATGATCGGCTGCAGCAAACGGTCATGCCGATCCTGCATTATGCTGTTCGGCCAAATGGATATCTGTTTCTTGGACCGTCCGAAAGCGTCGGGAGATTCGAGCATCTCTTCCCGGCGATCGATCAGCAGGCGCGCCTTTTCCAACGCGCGCCTGGGCCACCCAATTATCCGATCGATCTGCCGGGTGGCGGCAGGCTCCGCGATCAACCCGCGACAGGTTCCGGCAACAGGCCGTCGGGTCGGTCGGCAAGCGATGAGACCATAGCGGTTCGTCGCCTCGTCGAGCGCTATACGCCCGCTAGTCTCGTGCTAGATCAGGATGGCGCCATCATCTCTGCCTATGGTCGGCTCGGCCGCTATTTTGATTTTCCGGTCACACGGACGGGAGGCTCGAGCGCGATTGGTCTCGCCCGCGCTGGGCTTCGCAACGTTCTTGGGCCGCTACTGCGCGAAGCGCGCGACAGTCGAAAGCGGGTCGTTGCGCGTGATGTGCAGGTCATGTCCGAATATGGCATGCAGCAGATCGATGTCATCTGCGATCCACTGACCGATGGCACGCTGCTTTTCGTTTTCCGCGACACGGCGCCTTTCCGCCCAGCGCTTGATCAGGATGTCGGCGAACTGGACGCAAGCGATGATCATCTCGATGCGTTGGAGGACGAGCTTCGTGTCACGCGGCACCGCCTGCGTACCGCTGTCGAAGAATTGGAGACGGCGAATGAGGAACTGAAAAGCTCCAACGAAGAAATGATGTCGATGAATGAGGAGCTTCAGTCCACCAACGAGGAGCTCACGACCGTAAATGATGAGCTGAAGTCAAAAGTTGACCAGCTGACTGTTGCAAATTCCGACCTTCGAAATTTCTTCGAGTCGACCGATCTGGCAGTGATTGTGCTCGATGGAAAACTTCAGATCAGAAGCTACACCGAAGCTGCGACGGCCCTTTTTCCGCTTCAGCCCAGCGACCGCGGACGACCATTGGAGGATGTCACGTCACGCCTTGCAGGGACGCTCTATCTTGATGATGCACGGTCCGTGTCAGAGGGGCATCCTGTGATCCAGAGGCGTGTCACGACCCGCGATGGCGCGAGAACCCTTTCGCTTCGAACATTGCCTTACAGAACCCAGAGCGGATCGACGGACGGCGCGACGCTCGTCCTGACGGACATTACTGACGCATTGTCTCTCGAGCGCGATCTTGCGGCCGAACGTGAGCGCCTTGGGATGGCCATTCGGGCAGGTGGCGTTGCAACATGGGAATATAATGTCGACACGGGCGAGGCGATCATCGATGACCATGGGCGTTCCATCCTGGGAATAGCGCCCGACATCGCTTCGACCGATGGTGAGCGGCGCCTGGCGCGACTGCATCCCGACGACCGTGAAGCTTTCGATGCAGCATTGGCGGAAGTTGTCGCGCAAGGGGGCGATTTCGAAGCGAGCTATCGCGTCGTCGAGAACGGCCAAACGCGTCGCATCAAGAGTTTCGGCAGGATCGTGAGCGATGGCTCAGTCCGTCATCTGGTCGGCGTCTCTATCGATGTAACGTCGGAATATATGCTCGCCGAGACGCGTGAACTGATGTTGCGCGAAATGAATCATCGCGTGAAGAATCTTTTCGCGATCGTGGGCGGAATGGTCTCCGCTGGGGCGCGGATTCATGATGATGTGCGTGCCTACGCCGCCGATCTGAGGGAGCGTATTGCAGCCTTGGGACGTGCGCATTCCCTTGCTTCGCCAACGGGGGAAGTACAGGCCATCAATCTGGAAGAGTTGGTTCGGACAACCATCGAACCCTATCGGGATCATGCAGCAATCTCGATCAGTGGACCTGAAATCCTCATCGCGCGTTCCTGCCTCTCGTCCCTGGCGTTGATGCTGCATGAATGGGCGACCAATTCGGTCAAATATGGGGCTCTGGGGGCCTCCGATGGGAGATTGAACATCGTTTGGAAACTTGACCATGATCTCCAGTTGACGTGGAGCGAAACGCGCCGGGACGCACTGAGCGAGGATGGCGACGTTGGGAGCGGATTTGGCACCCTGCTGGTCCAGACATCATCCCGACAATTGGGCGGGCATGTGGAAAGAGATATTAGCGACGACATGTTCACGATAAGCCTTACCCTGCCGGACAAGGTTCTGGCCGATGCCTAAGACGATCATGCTGGTTGAAGACGAGCTCCTGGTTGCCTTCGATGTACAGGACATCATTGAAGCTCAGGGCTTTTCGGTCGACGGCCCCTACATCTCTGTTAAGGATGCTGTCGCGGCGGTCACTGCGCAACTGCCGTCCTGCGCTGTGCTCGACGTGCGTTTGCAGGATGGCGAGGTCTTTCCGGCGGCTGATTTGCTCGAAAAAGCGGGCGTTCCAATCATATTCCATTCCGGGCATGCCGACGCCTCGGATCTCAAGCGGCGCTATTCCAAGGCTGCGGTGTGCGAGAAGCCCTGTTCGCCCGCGGCCCTGAGAGATACGATACTCGAGCTGCTCGCCGAATGAGCCCAATTTTTGCGTAGCGCTCCGCCACCATTTCCTCGCAGCACCTGACCACGCGCCTCAGGCCGTCGCAAGATGTCCCTGAAGGCGGAGATTTTCAGGCGTCGTCGGGGATGGTCGGATTGTTCGTTCCTGGCGCGCCGGGCATCAAGGCTCCGTCAGCATTCCGATCCTCCTCAGGTCCCGACCGTTCGCCCAGGGCGCGGTCGTCGGGCTGCGCCTCCTGACCGTGGATCGGCTGGTTTTTGGACTGCTCCTCCTGCGTGCGCCGCGCATCATTCGCGTGGTGACCATTGCCTTGCATAGTCGTGGCCTGCGGCTGCGCGGCTGCCGCGATAGCCAGGATGAATATCCACATGATGCTTCCTCTCACTTCTCCATAGTCGCTCTAATCTCCCGTGGAGCGACGTGGTTCCGGATTTTCTCCTCTTGCAGCCCCCAAACGGGAATCATGAGCAAGCGGCACACGCTTTCTATGGCTCGAATTTGTGCAGCCGTCGCGAAGCGCCCCGCGCAAAATCGGCAAGCAATTCGGCCTCTGCAACTCCTGTCCCATGCGCTCGTTTAGCGGCAGCGACTTATGTTGGAACGGGAGCTTTCATGGCCGGACGCACGCTGCTTCAGTTTTTCCACTGGTACTATCCTGATGGAGGCCAGCTCTGGGACGAGGTCGCTCAAAAAGCGGAGGATCTCAAGGAGTTGGGTGTGACGGACGTCTGGCTACCCCCGGCCTATAAAGGGGCTGCAGGCGGCTATTCCGTAGGCTATGACAGCTATGATCTTTTTGACCTGGGCGAATTCGATCAAAAAGGATCCATAGCCACCAAATATGGTGATCGCGCCGCGCTGGAACGGGCGGCGCATGCGCTGCACGACGTTGGCCTTGGCGTCATTCATGACGTTGTCTTCAATCATAAAATGGGCGCGGACGAGATGGAAACGGTCCATGTTCGCAGGGCCAATCCCGATAATCGGGACGAAGTGGAAGACCAAGCATTCCAGGCTCGCGCCTGGACCCGCTACGTTTTCCCTGGACGCCAGGGGCGCTATTCAGAGTTTGTCTGGGATGCCAGATGCTTCACCGGCGTCGACCATATTGAAGAACCGGATGAAGATGGCGTGTTCCGGCTCGTCAATGAATATGGTGATGGGGAATGGAATATCGAGGTCGACGACGAAAAGGGCAATTTTGACTATCTGATGGGATCAGACGTCGAGTTTCGGAACCGGGCGGTCTATGAAGAGCTCAAATATTGGGGCAGATGGCTGGCTGATCAACTGCCTTGTGACGGATTCCGTCTCGATGCAGCCAAGCATATCCCTGCATGGTTTTTCCGCGATTGGGTAGGGCACATGCGCGAAAGCGTCGGCGACGCGCTGTTTGTCGTCGCCGAATATTGGCATCCCGACATGACGGTCCTGCAAGCATATCTGGACATGGTCGATCGACAACTCATGCTTTTCGATGTCGGCCTTCTCCATCGTTTTCACGATGCGGCACGAGCCGGCGGCGATTTTGACCTGCGAACGATCTTCGATGGTTCGCTGCTGCATGCCGCCCCGGATCATGCGGTAACGATCGTCGGCAATCACGACACCCAACCGCTCCAGGCTCTTGAAGCACCCGTGGAGGATTGGTTCAAACCCCTGGCCTATGCCTTGATCCTGATCCTCGAACAGGGCACCCCATGCATCTTCTATCCCGATCTTTTCGGCGCACGATATGCCGATCAAGGTGGCGATGGGCACGCGCATGAGATCGTCATCGAGCCGGTGGCATGTCTGCCTCAGTTGCTCAGAGCACGGCAACTCTATGCCCATGGACCGCAAAGCGATCTGTTTGATGATCCACATTGTGTCGGTGTCATACGCCATGGCACCCAGGATCAGCCAGGATGTGTCCTGCTTGTGTCGAATGGCGAAGAGGCGAGCAAATCGGTCCAGCTCGGACCGGAGCATGCAGGGGCATCTTTCCATGATTTTCTGGGCCATCATGCTGAAGAGATAATCGCTGATGAAAACGGAAGCATCATCCTTAAGGTGCCCGGCGGCTCGATCAGTCTTTGGGTTCGCACATAACGCAATTTCCGTAATTTGCCTTCTTGGCCTTCGGCTCTTCTGGCAGCCTATTTCTTTCAATACAGGACAAGGTGCATCTCGAACGAACCGAGAGGCTGGCGGCGCCGGTTCAGGATCGGCGCGATGGCGGTCAGCGTAACTCTGGCGAGTCGTCGCAGACGGATAAGCGCGTTCTGCATCGCCCGGCCAAGTGAATGCAGCCCTTCAGGCAACGAGACGGGTCATGGCCTCACCCGGCTCTCCAGCCGGCTGTCGATCTTCAATGGCATCGATGACAGAAAACAGGTTTGTCACATTCTCATCGGCTTCGAATTCCGATCGGGACTGGGCTAATTGGCCATCGTTGATCAAAGCTTCGAGCGCCGTGCGAGCACGAGCAACGCGGCTTTTGACAGTACCGATCGCAGTGCCCATGATGGTCGCGGCTTCCTCGTAGGAAAAGCCACCCGCCCCGATCAATATAAGTGCCTCACGCTGAGGAACGGGGATCTGCGCGAGAGCGCGCACGACATCGGATAGCTCGACAATCTTCAACTGTTCCGCGGGCGCGGCAAGTAGTCTGTCTGCGACAAGATCGTCCCACGCCCCGACAAATTTGCTGCGCCGGCTGAGGCTGAAATAGTGATTGCGAAGGATAGTGAACGTCCATGCACGAAAATTGGTGCCGGTTATGAACCGCCCCCGCGCGCTCCAAGATTTCAGCATGGTTTCCTGGACCAGGTCGTCGGCAAGATCGCGATCACCACACAGACTGCGGGCAAAAGCTCTGAGTTGCGGCAGGACCAGCGTGAGTTCCCGCTTGAATGCTGTGTCAGTCAGCTTGTGCGGAGTCTCGGCGATTTGCGTTGCCGTCATACAGGCCCTTCGTGACGATGATGTAGCGCTGTGTCTGATAACGGGGTGGTTGACGATCTGTTCCGCTGGGGTCGGCGGGGCGAAGACCTGTCCGCCTCTGCGCCAGCCGCCTGTCGGCCATGGCAAGCCGGTGCGAGGCGCATGTTTACGGGGCGATCGGATCCTGCAGGGCCTCTGGCCGTTACCCCCTCATCTAACCCAGTCAGAAAAACTATTTCCAAAGGAGTCGCCATGTCGCTCAGCGACCGCACGATCGCCCTTCTCATCGCTCCGCGCGGTACGGAAGAAGTCGAATTTCTGGAGCCGATGAACGCCTTAAAGAGGGCGGGTGCGCGCGTTCAAGTGATCGGCCTTCAATCTGGCCAGGCACGCACCAATGTTCATGATCTTGATCCCGGTGGCGAATATGCCGTCGACATGACCTTCTATGAAGCAGATCCTGCATCTTTCGATGGCCTGGTCATTCCCGGTGGCAGTGTGGGTGCTGACAAATTGCGTGCCAGCCCCGAAGCGATATCCTTTGTCGAGGCAATCTTCGATGCGGGTAAGCCGATCGGGGCTATTTGTCATGCGCCCTGGCTTCTGATCGAAGCCAAGATAGCCCCCGGTCATTCGCTTACCTCTTATCCTTCGATCAGGACGGACATCGAAAATGCCGGCGGTCATTGGGTGGATGAGGAAGTCGTGATCGACGGTCAGTGTATCACCAGTCGCAGTCCTGATGATCTGCCGGCATTTTGTGCTGCGCTCGTCGACGCATTTGCAAACGCGTCATCGCGTTGAACTTTTTCTGGAACGGGCGGCGAACGCCGGCCGCCAATTTTGCAACAGGGTGAGGGTCAATGATTTTTCGTAAAAAGGCCATACAGGGTCGGGCATTTGGCCAGTCTCGTGATGAGGCGATGCAGGACGCGGTGAAGATCGGTATTGCGGAAACCGCAGCGCGTGCCGCTGTCACTGCGACAGTCACATTCGCGGTGGGTTGGCTCCTCAAGCGGACCTTCGAAAAAACGGTGGCGCAAAATGCGCAATCTGCCTGCAGGACAAAACCATCCATGGCGACCAATAGCCCTGCGGTGAGCTACAAACATACGCGAAAGCGGGCTGATATGGTTAGTCCGGACGCCTCCTGAAGAAAGACGCGCTGGAGTTTTCGAATGACCAAGGCTGAGCGATCTTTAGGCAAGGGTGCGACTGCCTGCGTGCAGCTTGACCAGAAAATTTCGAGTGAGCGCATTTCTTCGGATACAAAGCGGACATTGAGAAGTTATCGTTCGGTAAGTCATTGACTTGCGGCCCCCCTAGCCCTGCATCGAAAGATGCAGGGTTTTTAGTATCTGGCTTTCGTTGCGGCTCCCGCGTGATGCACCCGTGACCTTTTGACCGTGGCGACCGCGATCCAGTTCGCTCGGATCTCGGCCGGATTATCTGTGCGAAGCGTGAGTGATCCTTTGCACTCGACCCTTGTCGGGTGATGTGCGAATGCATTGATCATCCATTTTGCAATGCTGGACATGATGATGGTGTTTGCCGACTTTCTGCGAGGTCGAAGGCGTGACCTCCTGAGTGCCCAGGATCTCGAAGCGCTTGAAGCTGCGGTAGCTGACGTGCGAAACCTGCCTCCTCGCAAGACCTTCATCTCTCGCGATCAAAATATCACCATGAGCACCTATCTCATCGACGGCGTCATGTGCCGGTACATGGATGACCGGCAGGGAGAAAGACAGCTTGTTGCAGTGCATGTGGCCGGCGATTTCGTCGACCTTCATGGCTACCCGCTTGGTCATCTTGATCATGACCTCGCGACCTTGACCGCCTGTCGGGTAGCGTTGGTGCCCCATGTTGCGCTCGATCATCTTGTTGCGACGCGCCCGGCGCTTACGAAATTGCTCTGGTTCAGCACGCTCCTTGATGCTGCCATGCATCGCGAATGGATATTTCGCCTCGGGCGCCTCGATGCGATTGCGAGAGTCAGCCATTTCTTCTGCGAAACCGAGGCAAAATTGCGCGCGATCGGGCGAAGTGATGGATCGCATTTCATCCTTCCGATGACGCAGGCCGATCTTGGGGAGGCATGCGGAATTACATCCGTTCATATGAACCGGATGCTGCGGGAACTCAAAGATCGCAACCTCTTGGCGATGCATCGTCATGATGTTGAAATTCGCGATCGAAAAGGCCTGGCGCGGTTGGGCGAATTTGATCCCGCTTACCTTTTCCTCGACGACCAGAATTGACGGAACCGCCCTTGTCAGCCTGTCGTTGTCCGGGCTTGGAGAAGGAGCGAAAATATGCCAACCCCGGGTATCCATGAAGAAGCTGGCATCGCCTCAGCCCACGCCGGATTGATCATGCTGGATGGTCCCAACGGCATCGCCATAACGCTGACAGCCAGTGCAGCGGAGGGGACGGGTCTTTCCCTGTTGCGTGCCGCAGAACAGGCGCGTGAACAGTTGGAAAAAGGACAAACCGAAGATTTTGCGGAAGACTGAAGATAAAATCGTATTGATTTAGATCAATATGTCAGATCATTTCGGGTTTGCTCATTATTTTTATTGTTTCCGCAATGCAACTTTAGCCATTCATGCGGCTTTACTTTGCGGCTCGTGCGCTGGGGGAGGAACGAGGCCTATCTCCGTTAGAGGATAGCCGCATGAAGATCGCTCAAATCGCTCCCCTGGCTGAAAGTGTACCGCCCAAGCTTTACGGGGGTACCGAACGGATCGTCTCCTATCTCACCGAAGCTTTGGTGCATCAGGGGCACGAAGTGACCCTGTTCGCCAGCGGCGATTCACAGACTTCGGCCGAGCTTGTTCCGATCACGCCGGCGGCGCTGCGACTGACCCCGGGAATCGTCGACACGATCCCCTATCATATGATGATGCTTGATGCGGTGCGGCAACGGGCGGACGAGTTTGATGCGCTCCATTTCCATATCGATCTTCTGCATCTGCCGATGATCCAGGATTTCATCGGGCGCACCGTGACGACACTACATGGTCGGCTGGACCTTCCTGATCTGCCGCCATTCTATCGCTGCTTTGGCGATCACTGCCTGGTTTCGATCTCTGATCATCAACGGCAACCCATGCCCCCGGTCAATTGGGGCGCGACCATCTACCATGGTCTCCCGGCCGATCTGCTCACCCCCAGCCTTGGTGAAAATGAAGGTTATCTCGCCTTTCTCGGGCGTATTTCGCCTGAAAAAAGACCGGACCGCGCTATCCGCATCGCAGCCCGAGCCGGCATGGAATTGCGAATTGCGGCAAAAATCGACGCGGTCGACCGCGCCTATTGGGAGGAAGAGATCGCGCCTCTCGTCAAACTATATCCCAATATTCGCTTCATCGGCGAGATCAACGAGCGAGAGAAAGCTGATTTCCTCGGTGGTGCGAGCGCCTTGCTGTTTCCGATCGACTGGCCTGAGCCTTTCGGACTGGTGATGATCGAAGCCATGGCTTGCGGAACGCCGGTGATCGCCTTCCGCTGTGGATCGGTTCCGGAGGTCATCGAGGATGGGCGCTCGGGTTTCATCGTCGACAGCGAAGACGAGGCTGTCGAAGCGGTGAAACAAATTCGTCACCTCGAGCGCAAAATGGTGCGCGGCGTATTCGACGCACGGTTCACGGCTGACAGGATGGCTGCCGATTATGCCGCATTATATCATAGACTGCCTGGTGCGCGCACCGACGCAGCCTGGCTGCGTCGCCGGCGTGGCGAAGAATCGGAATTGCAGATCGTCGCATAGGAGCCGCCATGTCGCAGACCCAATCGCAGCCAGGGGTGTCGGGCATTGCAGGGGGACAGGCGCTGTCGCAGGCGCAAACCCAGTTCTTCATTCCTGCGACCGCCTCGTTGCATGAACGTCGCCCACGCACACTCAAGCATGGAGACAGCTTTGCTGTCTTTGATCACAGCGGCGACGCCATATCCGGGCCTGGTAGTCCCGAGGGTTTCTACCATCGCGATACGCGCCATCTTTCGCACCTGTACCTCACGGTCAATGGCATGCGCCCGATCCTGCTGAGTTCGGCGCTGCGGGACGACAATGCAATGTTGACCTGTGATCTGGCCAACCCGGACTTCATTGGAGAGGATGGGCGCGTAGAGGTGGAGCATGATCTGATCCATCTGCGTCGCAGCCGCTTTCTGTGGGACGGCGCGATCTATGAACGCATCATTGTCCGCAATTTCGACATTGCAGAGCGTCGGGTGTCGGTAGGCCTGTCCTTCGCTTCCGATTTTGCGGATCTGTTCGAGATACGTGGCATGACCAGATTGCGACGCGGCACCATGCACGAGCCGCAGGTCGGAGACGCCGATGTCCTGCTAGGCTATCGAGGACGCGATGACCTTGAACGCTCGACACATCTCCATTTTGATCCCGCACCCGCGCAACTAACGGCGGAGCAGGCGCTATTTGAAGTCACTGTTGGCCCCGGCAGTCGATCCACATTATTCGCACGTATCTCCTGCGAACATAAGAATGAGGTCGATCAACCCCTTCCCAAGCTCTTTCTAAAATCCCTGCGCGAGGCCATGCGTGCGCTTCAGCATGCGCGACGCCGCGCTGCTTCGATGCAATCGTCCAATGACCTGTTCAATGCCGTTTCGCGGCGTTCGGTTTCCGACATCTCGATGCTCTCCACCGATACAGAATTTGGGCCTTATCCCTATGCCGGCATTCCTTGGTTCAGCACCGTTTTCGGTAGGGATGCCCTGATCACTGCCCTTCAGACGATCTGGATGGACCCGGCCATCAGCCGAGGCGTGCTTGGATATCTCGCTGCGCATCAGGCGACGGATTTCGACCCGACAGCTGATGCCGAGCCAGGTAAGATTCTGCACGAAGTACGTCACGGCGAAATGGCCGAGCTGGGAGAGGTCCCTTTCCGTCATTATTATGGCAGCATCGATTCCACGCCGCTTTTCGTCATGCTGGCCGGCGCCTATTTGGAGCGCACCGGGGACCTTGAATATCTCGCTGGCTTGTTACCCAATATCGAGGCTGGATTGCGATGGATCGACACTCATGGCGATCGCGATGGTGATGGCTTCGTTGAATATGGACGCCTGACGGATCAGGGCCTGCAGAACCAAGGCTGGAAGGACAGCCATGATTCCATCTTCCATGTCGATGGCAGTATCGCCAGAGGCCCGATCGCTCTGGCTGAAGTTCAAGCCTATGTTTATGGCGCGTGGCAGGCGGCAAGCCTCATCTATCGTGCGATGGGCGATCTGGATCGCTCGGAAACCTATCTTGCCCGGGCTGTCGATCTCCAGCAGCGTTTCGACGCGTCTTTCTTCGACGCGGAACTGGGAACATATGTGCTCGCGCTCGATGGGCAAAAGCAGCCCTGCCGGGTTCGTTCCTCCAACGCAGGCCATGTCCTCTACACAGGCCTGGCACGACCAGAGCGCGCGCCCATAGTGGTGGCAACCTTGATGGCGCCCGCCTCATTTTCCGGCTGGGGCGTCAGGACGATCGCGTCGACCGAAAAACGCTACAATCCCATGAGCTATCATAATGGCTCAATCTGGCCGCACGACAATGCGCTGATTGCCGCAGGCTTTTCGCGATATGGGTTTCAGCGTCAGGCGGCGCAGATATTCGAAGGACTCTTTGCCGCTGCAACCTATGTTGATCTCATGCGGCTGCCTGAACTGTTCTGCGGTTTCCCGCGACGACGCTCCCAAGGCCCGACCTTTTATCCGGTCGCTTGCAGCCCCCAGGCATGGTCGGCGGCGGCCCCGCTATCTCTGATCCAGGCCAGTCTTGGACTGGCATTTGATGTCTCGTCCAACGAAATCCTTTTCCGCCAACCCACCTTGCCGACATTTATCGACCGGCTTTTCATCAAGGCGTTGCCATTGGGCCTGGCTGAGGCGGATATCATGCTTGAGCGTCTGGGAGATACGGTGGTCGTCAAACCGCAGCATCGGGACAGTCAGGTGAGGATTGTCAGTATAGCGTGATGAGCCAGTCCAAGGAGCGCACACAGCTGAGCCGGATGGCATCAGCCGACTATTTCACCCGCGCTCAAGATGCTGGTCCCGCTCAGCATATCAGCAATGATCGATCGGAATTTGGATGATTTCGCGCGAGCGTATCGACAATGGAGGATTGATCCTCTTCATCGCCATCTCGACGCTCGGGCTGGGTCTGATTGTTTCAGGTTTCATCTCGGCATTATTGTGGGCTGCTCTGGCGGCCCTGCTCTTTCAGCCGCTTTACAGACGTATCCTGTTCGACTGTCGCGGGCGACGCAACATGGCGGCGGCGTTGACGCTGCTCATCATTATCATAGCTGTCATCATGCCGGCCCTGATAATCGGGAGCCTCGTGATCGAGCAGGCAAGCGGCGTGTACGCAAAGATCAGAAGTGGCCAGATCGACTTTGTGACCTATTTCGGTCAGGTGCATGCTGCTTTGCTGATGCGGTTGCAGCAGTGGGTTGAGAATGCCGGTTTTGGCACGTTTGAGCGGGCACAAGCCAAGATTTCTCAGGCATTGAGCAACAGCGCGAGCATATTGACGCAGCGCGCATTGACCATAGGCGCGGACGCAGCAGCTTTCGTGCTTTCCTTTGGGGTGGGTCTCTATGTGAGTTTCTTTCTCCTGCGCGATGGGGAGGCGTTAGCATCGCAGATCATCACAAGACTGCCACTTGAACCGACCATAGCCCATCGGATTGCAACCCGCTTCGTGATCGTCGTGCGCGCGACCATAAAGGGATCGGGAATTGTCGCCCTGGCGCAAGGCATGCTAGGCGCAGCAACTTTCTGGATAGTAGGCATGCCTGCCGCCCTTCTATGGGGGGTGCTGATGGCGATTGCCGCCCTGCTACCAGCGATCGGACCTGCGATAATATGGCTGCCGGTAGCGACCTATCTGCTTGCTACGGGCGATTTTTGGCAGGCCGTCATCGTGGTTGCTTCCGGCGTCTTTGTGATCGGTCTTGTCGACAATCTCCTACGGCCCATGCTCGTAGGTCGAGATACCGGTCTGCCGGATTGGCTCATATTGGTGACGACCCTCGGCGGTATCGAGACGCTTGGCCTCAGCGGCATCGTGGTTGGGCCGATTGCTGCGGCCTTCTTCCTGACGGGATGGGATATATTGGCAGAGCAGAAAGCCGCTTCCACGCGAGACTGAACAGGGAATTGTTGGATTCCGCATAGCCCCCATGAACGCAAGATCGACCCGGGGGGAACGAAACGGCGATTGCCGCATTGTCGGCGAACCAATGGCGCGCCTTGCAGGATCTTCGATGATGTTCAAATATGTTGCGATCAGGCAGGAAAAGGGCCGCTGGCATATCAGCGCCGAGAGCGGCCGACCGGGCGATCCAGTCCTCAGTCTCGACAACAGAGGTTATGCCTCGCGCATGGACGCCCTGCAGGCTGCGATGATCTACGCGCAGGACAATCGCCTGGATATTGTTGAGATGGCCCCTTGAGGCGACCGGAAGCCTGCCACGATCTCTCTCCCCCATGCTCCGGTCGTTCGCGATGCTGTCCTTGCAGACGCGAATCGCGGAAAAAACTTGAACCGAAATCTGCGGCCCTATCGATCACCCACGAGATGAAAATTACGGCTTGCGAAGCCATCGGATGCAGGCCCCTCGCAGCGCGACTATGCAATCCGTCGCCGCAGCTTGGGACGGGGCTGCGATATGAGCCAGTGTCGGTCGAACTCGTCATTGAAACATCAAGGAAAAGGCATGATCTTTAAGTCGATCCTTTTCTCGCGTGATGGTTGGGTGCCCAATAATTCTGCCATCCCGGTCGGGCTGTACCTCGGAGTCGAGCCAAGCGAGAGGACGGATCTGGCCAAGGCCTTCGAGGCGCGATTTGCGAGCCATGGCTGGCTACCTGAGTGGCGTGACAAGATCTATGATTATGATCATTATCACTCGACTGCGCATGAAGTGCTTGGAATGGCCTCGGGTCATGCCACTCTCGCACTTGGAGGTTCGGCCGGATTTGAAATTGCGGTGGCGGCCGGCGATGCGCTGATGCTGCCGGCCGGAACCGGCCACCGCGCAGTCAAGCAGAGTCGGGATTTCCTCGCGGTAGGCGCTTATCCTGTCGGGCAGATCTGGGATATTTGTTGCGTCTCGCCAAGTCAGAGCATGCTGGATCGAATCAGCAGCCTGCCGCCGCCCGAATATGATCCGGTCACCGGCAGCAGAATATATTCACCGTAAAAGGCGGCTCCTCACCGCAACGTGCAATGCCAAGAGACCAGAGCAAATCGGCACATCATCTGTCTGTAGCCTGACATCCTTCA
The DNA here is from genome assembly GCF_005281675.1 of Sphingobium sp. MP9-4. NCBI lineage: Bacteria > Pseudomonadati > Pseudomonadota > Alphaproteobacteria > Sphingomonadales > Sphingobiaceae > Sphingobium > Sphingobium sp. MP9-4. The sequence continues at coordinate 57,089 of NZ_LUFI01000024.1, forward strand.
CCGTTACGAAGTTTGCTAACGGATTGGACCATTTCAGATCTTTGAGCGTTCATTGTGTCGAGGAGACCGGCCTGATGCAATTTTCCCCCTTAATGCACTTCGTTGAGGCGCCACCCTCTCCATTGCCGCACCTGGCCATTTTGGCGGACGCCGAAGAACTGCAGCGGTCGGACGACAATATTTCGTCCCGATCTTCAACCGGCCAACATGTCGCCATGGGTGGCGCCATTCTGCTAACGGCTCTCCTGTTCGCGCGTGGGCTGAGATGATTTATATTTGGACAGTTTCTACTCGATGAAAAAGGAACGCCTCTATGTTGTGGACAATTCTCCTAGTCCTTCTCGTTCTCTGGGTTCTGGGCGCGTTCGTCATTCCGGTCGGCGGTGGCCTGATCCATCTACTCCTGGTTCTGGCCGTAATCGTTCTGGTCTATCAGTTCGTGACCGGAAGACGGGCCTGATAGGAAAAACCGGGCGCCCAAAATTAGCGATGTGAACCAGCGGAATGTTGGGGGGCTAGGCGCGAGTAACCCATGCCCTTCAATGTTCATCAAAGGCGGGATTTCTGATCACTAACATTCTCTGGTCGATCGGAAAGTTTAAGCCACGGTGACGCCGAGCTACCATTTCTCTGCATCGTCGTTTCTAAAGAAATGTCTACCACCTCGAGAGATAGTAGCTATCCCGTCAGCGTGCTGCCGGCATTTCGATGGCCGGATCATGCCGCATCATGTCTGCGTGCGGAACCTGGACAGGCCGCTCTGTTGCTAATTCGTCGCGAACGGGAGTGTCAGAATTCGGCGCGAGGGCTTCGAGGTAGCGCATGATTTCTCAGCTGCACGGTCAAGGTCTTGCGCAGGATCGGATTTCGCAATATTCGCCAATCCGTTATCAGCTTTCCTCACTTGAAAATCCTTGTGTGGCATGCCTACCTTCTTTTTCCAGATATTTTCTTCATAACAATCCAGTGTCCATGCGGTTGCAAGACAAAGAATATACTCCAATTTTCAATGGCTCCCTCCGCAGCCATGAGTCGATTACTCAGTTTGAAAAAGATGGCGATCGATAGGCTGCTGGGTCGTCTTCTGCGCTCTCTAAACCGACATTTGTGCGCTGACGTATTGCTCAGTCTACCCAGCTTGTGGAAAGCCCTCCCGGTTGAATAGGCTGGCTTTTGCCAGACTTCGCTTCTTTCTCGGCGTTCGCGGATATCTTTAATCCGTCGGCGATCAGCGCGAGACACCGGAAATAGTGGCTCGTGCAGCCGCGGGCGAATGCTTTCGGGTGAGCGCAATCCAAGGTCAGACCGAGCCGGGCTTGCCTACCATCGATCAGGCTATTTGCCTCTTGAACGAGGTTGCATCAGCCTGTGCCCACCAGCGCGCAAGACGCGGATCGCGAGCGCCTTCGAGCAGTTCCCCAGGCTCAACGAATGGATAGAGTTCATCGAAGGAACGCATCTCAACGGCGCTGATCCGCTGGCGCAATCCGTCCGGCGTAAACTCGTCAGGGGAATTGAGGCCGCATGCGACGACGATGTCATGCAGGGCCGACAGGGTGGATTGCTGGAACCGGGCGACACGTTCTGCCTTCTCGGGAATCACCAGGCCTCTCTGACGGGCCGGTGACTGCGTCGCCACGCCGGTCGGACAGGTGTCGGTATGGCAGCGCATGGACTGAACGCAGCCGAGCGAAAACATGAAGGCTCGCGCCGCATTGCACCAGTCTGCGCCCAGAGCCGCATTCATCGCGATCCCCGCACCCGAACTGACCTTGCCCGACGCCGCCAGTCTGATCTTCCCCTTGAGATTTGTGCCGACAAGTGCGTTGCGCGCAAGCATCAGCCCCTCCCGCAGCGGCATGCCGACCCGGTCAGACAATTCGGTGGGAGCAGCTCCGGTACCGCCCTCGGCGCCGTCAATCACGATGAAGTCGATCAGGATGCCGGTCTCGATCATCGCCTTCACGACGGCGAAAAGTTCATGGGGGTAGCCCACGCACAGTTTGATCCCGACCGGTTTGCCGCCCGAAAGTTCGCGCATCCTTCCAGCAAATTCGACAAGCTGGATCGGCGTGGAAAAGGCGCTGTGCCCAGCGGGCGACAGGCAGTCCTCGCCCATGGGCACGTCGCGGGTTTCGGCGATTTCGCGCGTTACCTTGGCCGCTGGCAATAGTCCGCCATGACCGGGCTTGGCGCCCTGGCTCAGCTTGATCTCCGTCATCTTCACCGCGTCATGGGCGGCCCGATCAGCAAAATGGCTTGGATCAAACTGGCCTTGTCGGTCTCGGCAGCCAAAATAGCCCGACCCTATTTCCCAGACGATGTCACCGCCATGTTTGAGATGATAGGGCGACAGGCCGCCTTCTCCGGTGTCGTGATAGAAAGCACCGATCTTTGCGCCAAGATTGAGCGCCTCGATAGCATTGCTGCCGAGTGCGCCGAAGCTCATGGCCGAAATATTGAGGCGCGCCGCCTGATAAGGCCGACTGCATTGATCCGTGCCGACATGGACCCGTGTTTCCCTCGGGGCGTTGCGGGAGGAGGCGATCGAATGGGCAAGCCACTCATATTCGTCGGAATAGACGTCGAGTTCGGTGCCGAATGGATGGGCATCCGCCTCGCCCTTGGCGCGGGCGTAGACGAGCGCCCGTTCATCATGGCTATAAGGTCGCCCATCCAGATCACTTTCGACGAAATAGGCCCTGGCAAAGGGACGCAACCATTCGAAGAACCAGCGGAAGCGGGCGGAGGCGGGATAGTTTCGACGCAGGCTATGATGCGACTGGAACAGATCGGTCAACGCCAGGACCAGAATCGGCGCGAGCACAAGCAACAGCCACAGCGCATGGCGATGATGCCGGCCAATGGCCAGCGTTCCAATCGTGCCGACGAGCCCGATCAGCAGCAGCAGGTTTCGGGACAGCGGACGGTCGCGCGTCAATGCCGCGACCAGATTGGGTCTCTCGCTCACGAGAGAAGATTTCGGATCAGCCCGACCACATCGCGACCGCGTCCGTTGAGCACCGCCTTGGCCGAATAGAGCGCCATGCCCGCGACTTGCCCCACTTCGACCTTGGGCGGCATGACGAGTTCGAACCGATCCGTGACCACATCAAGCAGAGCCGGTCCGGGCGCGGCGAGCCAGTCCGTTACGGCCCCTTCAAGCTGGTCGGCTTGTTCAACGCGCCGGCCCCATAGCCCCATTGCCTCGGCCACGCGCGCGAAATCAGGATTGACGAGGTCGGTATAGGCCTCCAGCAGCCCTTCAACCTTCTGCTCGATTTCGACGAAATCGAGTGCGCCATTGTTGAACACCGCGACCTTGATCGGCAGCTTCTCCTGCACTGCGGTCAGCAAGTCGCCCAACAGCATGGCGATGCCGCCATCGCCCGACAAGGATATCACGGTTCGGTCGGGGAACGCCGCCTTGGCTCCCAAGGCCTGAGGCATGGCATTGGCCATGGTGCCATGGCTCAGGCTGATAACGGTGCGATTGCGCCCGGTGGCCGCGACATGGCGCAGGCACCATACCATCGGCGATCCACCATCGGCGGTGTAGATGCTATCGGCGGGCGCATGCCGTGAAATCATCTCGGTGAGATATTGGGGATGAATTGCCCCACCTTTGCCGATGGTCGCATGCTTGGCCTGATCCTCAACCGTTCGGGCACGATGCGCAAGGCATTCGTCGAGAAACGCGCGTTCGCTGCGCGATGCTATGCGTGGCAGCAGCGCTTCGATCGTCGCAGCAACATCGCCCACGACGCCAAGGTCGACAGGATGGCGTCGTCCCAGATGGCTACCATCTATGTCGACCTGGATGATGGTTGCCTTTTCGGGATAAAATTGCCGCCAGGCAAAATCGCAGCCCAGCAGCAGCAGCGTGTCGCAGGCCATCAGCGCATGATAGCCCGCCTCACCGCCGAATATGCCGGTCATCCCGACATTGAAAGCATTGTCATGCTCCAGGAAATCCTTGGCGCGCGAGGTATGGGCGACCGGTGCCTGGAGCGCGTGCGCCAAGGCAATGATCTGATCATGGGCGCCCTCGCAACCCGATCCACCGTAGATGGCGATCTTCTTGCCCTTGGCGATCTCAGCGGCGATGCGGTCGATATCCGCATCGGTCGGGCGTATGAGCGGACGGGCGGGATGAACCGCAAAGGGTGGCTCGTCGGGGGCCTTGGCGCTCGAGACATCCGCAGGTACGATCAGTACCGCCACCCCTTTCTTCGCCAGAGCGGCCTGGGCTGCCATCGCGGTCTTGCGCCGCGCCTGTGCGGGCGTCCTGATTTCTTCGCAGAATACGCTGCAGCTCTGGTAGATGGACCGGAAGTCGACCTCCTGTGGGAAGTCGAAGCCCAGCTCATCGCGAACGATCTGGCTGGCAATCAGGACCACGGGCGCGCGATTGCGGTGGGATTCGAACAGGCCATTGATGAAGTGGAGACTGCCGGGGCCGCAGGAGCCCGCGCACAGCGCCAATTCGCCGGTCAGCATCGAGTCTGCCCCCGCTGCAAATCCGCCCGCCTCCTCGTGGCGCACATGGACCCAGCGAATATCGCTTTCGCGGATGGCGTCAGTCACATGGTTGAGGGTGTCGCCCGGGACGCCGTAGCAGCGCCTAGCCCCGGCTGCCGCGAGCGTTTCCACGATTACCTGCGCCACTGTGGTCATGAACTGTTCCCCGATAGCATCTTGAGATGCAGGGGTAAGCGGCGAGCGGCACCCATGTTCCGTTACAAATGAGTTATGTTGAACGGCGCGCGGCCGTCTGGTGGCCGCCTGGCACCTCTTGCCGTTACAACGGGCTGCCCCTCATCAGCTGCGAGCCGATAGAAGCGCCGCACGCCATCAGGCAAGCGCGACGCTCAACGGGCCGTCCGTGGGCATCTCATCGATAGCGCCGCACTTGGGGGCAGTAGCCAGGGCATTGGCACTGGAGAATTTTGGCAGCGCCAGCAGGCTTAGCGCATAGCCGATGATGGCGCTGCCGCCATAACCCACAACCGGCGTCGGATAATTGCCCAGGGCAGCCGCCAGGATCGCGGCGAACCAGACGGCGCCGAAAGCGACATAGATTGCGCGGCTCTCGGCAGCCCGGCGCCAACCAATGACGGAAGGGACGACGAGCAGCATCAAGCCGCCCAATACCGCCAGTCCCGCAACGGCATGAAGGTCGAACGATGAATAGAGAATCTGATCGACATAGGGTATTGCGGGCAGTCTGTCGGCACGGATCAGCGTTGCCGCAAAGCTCGCGGCGCTGGCAGCAAGTGCGGTGCACACATGTCGATCGGGGCGCATGACTGCAAGCGCGGTTAGGCAGATCACGAGCATCGCCGCCATCGCGCGATCGGGCTGAAGCGCCATTGCGACCGCAGCCGCGACGATGCTGACAGTCGCGGGGACGTTTCGAAAACGCGAAAATGCGACGAGCATTGTCGGCAAGAGGATCAGACTTGGCTGCATCGCCAATCCGCCCCAATAAACCCAGCGCGCTATTCCATCGGCTTGGGAGCCGAAAAGAGCTGTTGCCAACAATGCGCCTGCCATCATGAGGTTTGCCCCGTCCGTCCAACCTTGCCCCGATCGGGCCGCGCGTTCCAGCAGCAGCAGCAGAGTCAAGCCGATGATCAAGGCGCCCAGGTTCACCCCAAGATAGCGCATCGGCGCGCCGGCGATCGCCATATAGGCAGTGCCGAGCAGGACAGCGCTGGTCAGACAGACGATGCCCAGCGCACGGGGACGACGTGTAGCGGCGTTGACGATATGCATGATGGTCGATCCTTCCGGACGGGAAACATGGTCACCAACAGGCGAGGCGAAGATGGTCAGCAGGCGGGATGCGACCGCACGCGGCATGAGCCCACATAGGCTGCCGAGCGTGAATAAGAGAGCCTTGCTGTCATCCGGGATGGCAGCGGCTTCGCAACGGATCGCCCATCCCCATCGCTGCAAAGGCGTGGGCAGCGTAGCTTGCAGCGCACGACAGGCCAGATCGATCAAGCGGCGACGAAGCCTTATGCTCATATGGTTGCCTGCCGGCTGCGCACGGCAGTTGTGACCGGATGACCGGGAGGATTGGCGCGGGCAAGCTGCACACCGCTCGCCGTCAACCGATAAGCGTGCCGTGGCGGGCGGCCAGCTTCAACTGGCTGCTGCCATTCTGCTTCCAGATGTCCCTGAGCTTCCAGGCGGATGAGGAGCGGATAGAGTGTGCCGGATTTCACATCAGCGCGGCGCGCCAATTCATATCCGTGCGACCATTGGCCATCGGCATCGAGCAGGATGGCAAGCACCATCCGGGCGCGAGAGGACAAGGAACGTGTTCGAGGCATGATCGATAGATCTACCTATATCGATTTATTGTCAAGCTTCAGTCGGAATGAGCATGGAAGCGCGCCAAAATGTTGCTCGAGATTGACCGATTGCCGATCGTCCCACTAAGTTCCGCACACGGAATTGATGACAGGCTTTTCGCACAACCTGAGCAGGAAAAGGCATGACGGAAGAAGAAGCTTACGCGCTCAGACTGCAATCCGTCGCCACCACCAAGCTGGCGCAGACCACGCTTGAATTCGCTATCAACATGGCACGACTGCAGGGATTGTCCCTCGATCTGGAAGGCGCTGCCCAAGCGCACCTCAATTGTGAACTGGATCACAGCCTCGACCCGAAAAGCCTGGCAATAGAAGGTGACGCGCGCATGATTGTCGCAGAGACGCTCCTCGCCTTCGCGCGCAAGTCGGGCTGCTGATCACAGGCCTCGCAAAAGATCTGCCGCTGCTGCTGACCACGCTTTCGGAGAGCGTGGCCAAAGCTCCATCCGATCCATCATTTTGTGCAGCACGGCATGTTACAGCCTTGCATGCCGCAGCCCCTAGGCCAGTTACTGGCCCAGCTTGAAAAGCCCATGGCGAAAGCTAACGGAACGGCACAAATTGTTGCTCGTTCATGTCTCCATGAAGCCATTCGCGCCTGCAGAACGTGTTCCCTATCTCCATGCCCGTCGCGACCTCAAAATGGCACGGTCGGCCCATGCTTATGTGTGGGGCAACACGGCACGTTTCTACGAATGGCTGGAAGATAGCAGGCTTGCCCGGATCGTCCCGGAAGGGCCCGCGATCTGGATCTGCGGGGACTGCCATCTTGGCAATCTTGGTCCGTTAGCGGATAGCGACGGCAATGTCGCAATCCAGATACGCGATCTTGATCAGGCGGTCATTGGCAATCCCGCACACGATCTTATCCGCCTTGGCCTGTCACTTGCGACTGCGGCGCGCGGTTCCGATCTTCCAGGCGTCATCACCGCTCGCATGCTGGAAGAGATGATTGCGGGCTACGCCGAAGCCTTTTCCCACCCGGACCAGGACGAGCGGGAGGCCCAGCAGGAACCTGATGCGGTGCGCACGGTTCGCCGCCGTGCTCTCAACCGCAAATGGCGTCATCTGGCCAAAGAGCGGCTGGAGGCGATTGAACCCTGTATTCCTCTTGGCAAGCGATTTTGGCCGCTCGATGAAAAGGAATATGCGGCCCTGCGCGATGTCGTGATCCATCCGCCTGTCAGCGCGATGATCCTGTCTCTCGATCATCGCGGGAAAGAACGCGCACCTGTCATGGCGGACGCTGCCTATTGGATGAAGGGTTGCAGTTCGCTTGGCCTTCTGCGGTTTGCCGCGGTCGTCACCTTGGAAGGAAAAAAGCGCACCGATCATGCGCTGGTCGATCTCAAGGAAGCTGTTCAACCTGTCGCGCCGATCGCGTCCGGAGCCTGCATGCCGGATGATCCTGCTGAACGCGTGCTGGCAGCAGCACGCGCCTTGTCTCCGCATCTGGGCGAGCGCATGGCCACAGCAAGGATGCTTGGACATTCGATCTTCGTTCGCGAACTGATGCCGCAAGACCTCAAGATCGAGGCAGAACAATTTTCTCGGGGCGAGGCCCTAAAAGCCGCGCGATATCTCGCCTTCGTTGTGGGAAAAGCCCATGCACGACAAATGGACAAAGCGACACGCCGCGCATGGCTCACGACTTTGCGCAACGGCCGATCGAACGGCATGGACGCCCCATCCTGGTTGTGGCGGGCCGTAGTTGCCTTGGCGGCGCGACATGAAGCAGGCTATCTCGACCATTGTCGCATTTATGCACTGGCGCGCTGAGACATCTTTCGTCTGGGAAGGATGCTCAGCCGTGCGGACGTGCCGACTGCGCTCGGTAAAATCACACTGATTGAGATTAAAGCGACAGCTGCGACCGGGAACGCCCCTCTTGGCTAGGGATTGTCCTTCTGGCGGGACAATATTTGTCTCGAGCAGATTGGAGAGTATCATGAGCATTGAAGGCAAGGCCAAGGAAGCCGCCGGTTACATTAAGGAAGAAGCTTTCGAGCATGGCAAATCGCCTGAAAGTCAGAAGAAGGCCCAGGAAGGCCGCGACCTTCGCAACGAAGGCCGGGTGGAAGATGGCAAGCTACCCAAGACCGACAAGCCCGGCACCGGCGACTGACGGTCCTCCAAGCAAAAATCGCCGCTCCGGTCCGGGGCGGCGATTTTCATTGGAGTGCCTCTATTTTAGCGGTTTGTAGCTGCATTTGAATTTCAACGGGCGGGCTGGCAGGCTCGGTGTCAAATGGATGTGGAACTGCTCTCCGACCATCGTGTCGAGCGCGAAAGCCTGCTCCGCCTCATACATGTCGTCACGATGGGCGTCCTTCCATCCAGCCACGGCCTCGATCGCCTTTGCCTTCGCCCGCGACAGGCTGGTTGCCACGACGAACATGTTGCGATGCTGCTCCGCGAAGTCCGTCGGGTCATACCCTCCCAGATTGACATAATATAGCCTCTCGGCGCCCGTCCATCGCTCTGGGCGTAAAGTGACATTGTAGCCATCGGCATGATCGATCTCGGCCCAGCAGTCTATGTGCAGCGTGCCTGGCGTCCCCCACCATTGCTCCCGCAATGCTGCATGGGTGTCCGTGATCGTATCAGCTACAACAAACCGCATATCGTGGATTTCGATATGGGCCCTGGGATGTTCGCCGCCCACATATATCGCAAAAAGCTTCATATCGGTGCTCCGGGCTGGTGCTCGGACCGTACAGGCGATCGCGATGGGCGTATCGCGATCGCACAAGCCAGTTCAGCGCCGACTACCAGGCCCATTTCATGGGAGCTGGTGATGCCCTGGACAAAGGGATGGCGACCAAGAATGAAAGGTAGGCTTAGACAGAATATGCGTCGCGCCGCCGGGTCGTCAGAGACAGGATGATAGAGCTCGTCGATTGCGACACCTTTGACGCTGCAGCCTTGCGTGTCTGCGGCATTTTGGACGATTTCTTGTTCGATCAAGGTTGGGAAGGGGAATGCGTCAACATTGAGTGGACGCTGTCCCGTTGCTTCGATGAACACAGGATAATGGTGATCTTCGCCATCAATCAACACATGCACACCGGAATCGGCTTGATGACTATCGATTCTGTAATTTTCTCCCAATGCCTTCACATCCAATTTTTTTGCCCGATGTAGTGCTATCAGGCGTTCGATGGAAAGGTGTGGCACTGTTGCATAGTCGTCGATGAATATCGGCTTTAGAAAGCGATCAAACCGCTCGAGTTCATCTTCATCAAGATGCGGAACGATCAGTGCCATCACCTCATGCATCCGCAAGATGGCATAGCGCCATGGAACGGTGACTTCCTTGGCGAAGTTGCGCTTGGCTTCTGCCAGGTTGGTCGCTGCCCACTCAAATGGATCGACGTTGGCGCGCTCTCCAAAATAGCGATCCGAAAACTGTTCGGGCGCGAGGTCTGCAAGCATGATGCGTTTCGCATAATCCGGGTTAGCCTCCTGCAGCTCCTGCCGGAAAAGCGCGTAGGCTCGACGGAGAATATCGCCTTCTCCATCCTCGATCAGGCTTGTGATCGCTGCTTCCGTGCAGATCGAAAGCGGTATGTAGGGGATAGTATGGTAGAAATCAGCTTCCGGAAGCAGGCCCTTGCGCGACATCATCGTTATCTGAAGCTTTTCATGGCCGGGCTTTGACCGATATGTCAGAGCTCCGCCGTTCCGGCATTCGAACTGACCGTGGGCGACAGCCAGAGCCACCGCGGCATCAATGGCCGTCAGTGAGCTTCCGCGCAGCCCAACCTTTGTAGCGGAAATCCGCTGAAGTGCGCTTGCCGGCCATGGGCTCAGATAATAGCCGGGTCGCACTTCGGGCTCTTCGGGCCACTGATGCCCGGTCGCCAGGACGACATAATCAAACCACTCGATTGACTGGGGCAAGCGGGCTGGGGCGATCATCAGCTTCAGGCTGTCTCCTTCAACTTCAATGTCGACTACCTTGGTTCGCGCGCGGACATGAACGTCGATCCCCTTCAACCGGGCGCGCTCGACCAGTTGGGTGAACTGGTCGAGAAAGAACCGGCCGAGCGCTACCCGCGGGTAAAAAGCCCGTTCGTCGATGCCTGATCGATCAATGCCGAGTGCGCGAAGCCGATCTTCATCCTGGCGGCCGAGCCAATCGATCAACGTTTCTGCCAGAGGCGGAATTTCGACGCTCGCAATGTTGGACAGCATGGCGGGATCATTCCAGCCTGGCCGATATGGGGTGCCCAGACCTGGCTGGGATTGCAGTTCAAATATGGTGATATTGGCGTCAGGCCGGCCTGGTAAATTGCCTAGGGCTTCAATCAGCGCGTTCAACGTATAGATGGTGGTCGGACCTGCGCCGACGAAAGCGATTGCGGTAGCCATGTCAGTGCAATTCCCGTGGCGCCATTGAGTGCCATGGCAACTGCCATAGTTGATGCGAATTAAGCTCTTTTCCTGTTAGCGCCACGCGGTATCGGTACCGTATGAGCTCGCAGAACAGGACCTCAAAGCCCGGCCTCCCGCCCTCCGCCACGACAGATCGCCTCAGCTGAACGCCGTTTTCACCACGGATGATGCGTCTAGCATGCGCGTCTTGCGCCGATATGAACTCTACCATCGTTTAAGGGCGCGCGCCGCCGCCATCGCAATTGCTCCCGCCGATCGGTCTACGCAGCTCATTCACTGGAACCAGATGCCCTTGCGGCTCGTAAATTGCCCTGTCGCCTCAGGAGGCAACCCGGACAATGTCCATCATTCCACTCAGCAAGGAGCGAACATGGCAGAGCGTCTCACCATGCAGGACCCGCGCGCGCAATATCCCAAGCCGCCATTTCCAGAGCAGCCGCAACCGGTTCCCGGCATCGCAGCAAACATGGATCCAAAGCCTGATCATGGCGAGGACAGCTATGTCGGTTCAGGAAAGCTCAAGGGCCGCAAGGCGCTCGTTACCGGTGGCGATAGCGGCATCGGCCGGGCTGCAGCCATTGCCTTTGCGCGAGAAGGCGCTGATGTCGCCATCTCCTATCTTCCAAGTGAAGAAGCTGACGCAAAGGCAGTGGTCGCCCTCATCGAGGCTGAAGGGCGCACGGCCTTGGCGCTACCGGGCGACATCACCGATGAGAGCTGGTGCCGCAAACTTGTCGATGAAACGCTCTCTGGCCTAGGCGGCCTCGACATCCTCGTCATCAATGCTGGTCATCAACAATATCGCGATGATGTGACAGCCGTGAGCTCGGAAGATTTCGACCGTACGCTCAAGACCAATCTCTATGCCATGCATTGGATCACGCAGGCGGCGGTTCCTCATCTACCTGCTGGCGCATCCGTGATCACCACCGCCTCGGTGCAAGCCTATGAGCCGTCGGCCATTCTCCTGGACTATGCCACGACCAAAGCCGGCATCGTCGCCTATACCAAGGCGCTGGCAAAGCAGCTGATCGAGAAGGGCATCCGCGCCAATGTGGTGGCGCCCGGTCCATTCTGGACCGTGCTGCAGCCCAGCGGGGGGCAGCCGCAGGAAAAGGTCAGACAGTTCGGCGGGCAGAGCCAGTTCGGTCGTCCTGGTCAGCCAGTCGAGATTGCGCCCGTTTATGTGCTGCTTGCCTCGCAGGAGGGCAGTTATATCACGGGCGAAGTCTATGGTGTGACGGGAGGCGCCGGTATCGCGTGATGCAAATAACGGCCCCGCATCACTGTGGGGCCGTTATGGCAGTGAATATCCGGGAACGTGCCTTCATGGAATGTATTGCCCTGGGCGTTGCCGGAAACCAGCTGGAAGGGAAGCGACCATTTGCGTCGTTCATGCTACGGTTTCTAAATCTGCAATCCGCCATCGCCCCTGAGACGCTGCTTTTCACCCTTCCCAGCGCTCGGAGCGCGCCAGCCGCCGGCCCGTGGTCAAGGTCTGAATGACGAAAAGAAGAATAAGAATAAAGCCTGCTGCCCCGACAAACAGGTCGAAGCCCGACAGGCGCCCAAAATATCCTGGACCAGAACCCAAAACCATCATCATCAGCGTGAGCGCGATAAGCATCAATCTCAATTCGGTCGGGCCCGCTGCGAGATATGACAGCTTGAACTCTCCCAGCACGCGCGCAGCAAGATAGGCGTGGATCGAGAGCAGCAAATATCCAGCAAGCGCCACCATCGCGATGTCCATGGTGACGAACGGACTGAGGCCGATGCCGGCAAGGATGAGTAGGGTCGCAAGCCCATCGCAACTATGATCGATGAAATAGCCATAGGAAGGACGCTCAATGCGGCGAAAGCGAGCGATGCTCCCGTCCATTGAATCCCCAAACCATTGGACGACATAACCAACAATGGCGAGCGACAGCCACGATGTGTGTAGATTGCTTGCCACATAGCCTATGAAAATCAAACATGCACCGAACATGCCCAAGGCCGTCAGGAGATCGGGGGTGACGCACTGCGGCATTTGAGCGCATAACCAGTTCAGCAATTTCCGCTCTTTCGCGGCAAGCCAATTCTCTTGGATGCGGGAAAGGGCGGCTAAATTCTTTAGGGGAATTGTCATAGTCCCTTATGAAGCCATGAGCCTCACTGGGCAATGTGAGAATGGCGATACCTCCCGTCACTTCCAAGGCATATGCCTGATGGCAGCTTGCGACCGATTCCGTTGTTCCCAGCGCCTCTTCAAGTTTGCTTAGGGAGAATTGGAAACAGTCCGCTATCTACCCGTCACTGCAATCACGCTCGGGTTTAGCTTCGAGACCCTTTGGGCAAATTATCTGGGAATCTTCCTGCTGTCGCGGCACCGCTCGGACCTCTATCTGGACGATCACTAGTCGGAGCCGGGGCGTCGGGCTCGTCGATGTCTGTGGTACGTATGGCAGGGCTTCCGAGCCCTTCCCCAGCGATTGTTGCGCTACTATCTCCCGGCGAGACCTTCTGGGCGGCCTTCCGGTTGGTGCGCTCGCCAGCGCCGGTGTCCTCTGGACCGTCGGTAGTTTTAGGTGTCGTGGGCATCATTGATATCCTTTTTCGACTCATCGTCGAAACAAACAAAGCGCGCGCGCAATTGGTTTCACGATCGAGGCGACACTGATCTCCGACCGTCCGCTCCCGACCGTCGATCGCTGTTTGCCGGGGCGCCCGGCGCCGGCCCCCTACAGCGGTTGGTCCACTTCTAGGCGGGAACGTTGCCCGGCGCGAACCAATCGAATTGTTTGATGCCGCCACTTTTTACCCTGCCAGGATGAAGGCCCAGCCTCATCCCAGACCAGCGTCTTTCCTAGCGCCAGCTGCAAGTGCCGGGGCCTTGGCCTGAAATATGGCCGTCTGAACTTGGCCGGTCCGCTCACCGATCGCAGCCACGAGCCTGTCGCGATCATTAGTGTATATGGTGGCGGACAGCTTTGCTCGGGAGATCCCTACATAGAAGGACTTCTGATCGACCAGGTTGGTCGCTCTGCTGTCGGCATGGATGATGACGTGGTCGGCGGTCCTGCCCTGCGCCGCAAAGGCGGTATCGACATAGGCATGGGCAATATGCCGGTCGCGGGCGGAATCGAGATGGAGCGTTTCGATCTTCCCTCGTCCAGTCTGGACCGTGGCGGTGCGCGCCTCTTGATCAACCGCAAGGACTTGCGCACGGGCGCCATTCACCCGCCCCGTCTCGCGGTCATTGCGGGTGAACCGGATCGTATCGCCGGCCTTGAGGTCGATCGGCTGGGCCAAGAAAGCCTGAGCATGACCTGCCCCCCATTGCCGCAGGCGCCAGTCCACTGCGCGCCCATCCTCGGCCCTGAGTGTGATAGCAGCCTTGAGCGGATCGATGCTTTCGACGCGATAGGCTTCTCCACGCGCCACCCCCTTATCGGCATAGTCACGAGTGAAGCTGACGACGTCGCCCTTGTCGTAACTCAGCGGAGCGCGTGCATCGACTCGGGTGAGCCCCTTGTTGGCGAGGCTTTCCACGGCAACGGCGGGACCGGTCAATATCTCCGATCGAGCGAGGGCGGCGCGAATGTCTGCGGTCAGCGCATCGCGCCCTTCGCGCGACGGCTCGATGATGAGGGTGCGGGCACGTCCTGTCTTGTCGAGCGCGGCATATCGCTGGGCGATGGCAGCAAAGCGCTCATTCCGATCCGCGTTTTCTATGACCTGCCCGCCACCTCGATCCAGCGCTGCCATGGCTTTTCTGGCATCCCCATCGATCGACGCCAGCACCGCTTCCTTGGTGGCACCATTGGTCTGTCGCACAATCTCGGCCAGCCTGGCGGTCTCCATGCCAGCGTCCTGCAATTGGGCAAAGGCCGCGCCCGCCTCGACTGAACCCAACTGCTTTACATCCCCGACAAGCAGGATGCGGGCATCATGCTTGGCTGCAAGCTCGAACAGTCGCGCCATATCGTGAGCCGACAACAGGGATGCCTCGTCAACGATCCACGCGGCAGGTCGGCCAATATCGCCACGCTGCGGTGATAACAGGTGTCGGGCCACGGTATCGCCATTTGTGCCCAGCGCCTGCCCAAGCACCATCGCCGCTGATGCGGTAGGCGCAAGTGCGGTGATCGACACGCCTCGCGCCGCAGCCTCACAGGCAAAGGTCGCCAGTACAGTCGTGGTCTTGGCCGTGCCGGCATAGCCCTGCAGAGTCGTGATCCGGTTGCAACTGTTCAGGAGCTGCTGGGTGGCAGAGCGCTGATCGGGGTTCCAGCCGAAACCCGCGCGCTCGGCCTGCGCTGCAGCGTTGGCAACCGCCTTTGCGGCCGCAAGTGGGGATGCGATCGGGGCAAGTCCCCCACGCCCGTCCGCCTCGATCCGCAGCATCCTGGCTTCGGTCTCGACATTCTGGCGGGTGGTGAACCCGGAAAATTCGGCGCCGCGCCGGTCGATATAGACACGTTCCAGCAAATCCCCCTTCTTCGTGGCCAAATCGATTGCGGCCCCGATCTGCTCGTAGCCGATCCGGCCCAGCCCGATCCGTCCAGCCTCCTGTCTCAAGGTGGCCTCGGAAAATAGCGACTGCCGCTCTCCCAGACTGGCGGCGGCATGGGCGACAGCGCGGGCTGCGCCATTCTCGCCCTCAAACGCCATCCTGGCGCGATGAGAAGGATCGGCCATTCTGGCCTGAGCCTCTCTTACCATCATCGACCTCACTTGTGCCCCAAAGCCGGTCTTGGCGGCCCTCTCCCGCCATTGCGCAACAAGTCCCGTCTGGTCGGCGAGGACTTTGGCCTCGCGCGTGTCGAGCGCGGCAATCTGCTTCTCCAGAGCGCTGGCGGCATCACGAGATGTTCCCCTTTCGACAAGCGCTGCCTCGATCTCGGCACTTCGGGTGCTGAACGCGTCAATGACACCGGCTGGCACATCCGTGATCTCGAACATGGACTCCTTGCCGGCATCGATCTCATAGCCGAGCTCTCGCACCTTCAAGGCCAGTTCCTGTCGATAGATGGCTCCAATCTGCTTTTGCAGCTGGTAGAGCGCGCGCGGTTCTAGGCTGCGCCAGCCACCATCTTCACCCTGCGTGGCATTCATGATGACATTGTGGGTATGAAGCTGCGGGTCCTGGGCACGGCTGGTGCCATGCTGGAAGCTGGCAATGACCAGATTGCCGGTCGCCTCGCGCGCAACGGTGCCGCCATCGCGTACACGGGTCGCGGCCATATGCCGTTCGACATGCGCCATCGCGATTTTCACGGCATGGCCATGGGCGTCAATCAAGCGCCGGTCGCCTGCCACCTGGGCCATGATCGACACCGACTTGGGGGCGCTCAAGGTCACGTCCCAGCCGGGACGGTGGTGAAGCGCGCCATCCCGAAAGGCGCCGAGCTGCAGATCGCCGATCCTGCCGTCCAGCAAGGCACGGAACTGGTCGCGGTCCACCTCCCCGCACAGACCCAGCGCTTCGGCGCCCTGGCCCTGCCAATGGGAGGGCGACAAACCGCCCTCGGCATAATAGTCATCGGCCTCATAATAGCTGCTCGCCTGCGCCGAGCTGGTCAATGCCGATACCGATGCCACCATCATACTGGCCCTTGGCTCTCGGGCTGGGTGGAAAGCGGTGACGACGCTGCTGGAGATGGCGGTGCCGGAGATATCGGGGACGCTGGCGCAGCTTTGCCCCAGAGCATGGTCGCCGGATCGGCTTCAATAAGCCGCGGCTGGCGTGGGGGGCCGCGCCGCGCGACATGATCGGCGGTCAGCCGGATTTTGGCTACTGGCAATCCGTCGGGCAGCAGCAAATAGCCATCATGCCGCGCAAGGCGCAGTTCGCTCTCGAAGACGGCCGGGCGGACTTCTCGCCGCTTGCCCAAGCTGATTTGGTGGCCCTCATCACCGTCTACCAGAATGTCGGCCTTGGTCCGCATTTCCATCTCGCACTCGCCGATGGTCTGGCTGGCCCATTTCCTCGTTTCGCTGTCGATGCTTTGCAGGAACAGCTTGCTGTTACAGCAGCCCAGCATGGCCTCGGCGATCTGCGGCCCGTAGCGGTGCTGCATCTGCCCCAGCGCCTGGAAGGTCAATATCACCGCCGCACCAAATTTGCGGCCCTCGGGCAGCAGCCGCGCCAGATTGTCGACGCGGGGCAGGTCGGCCAGTTCATCCAGCACGAACCAGATGCGCCGTGTATCGGAAGGGGGCAGGCCCAGCACGGCGCTTGCCGCACATACCAGCCAACAGGCGAGCAAGGGTTTGGACGCTTCGAAATAGTCCTCCTTTCTTGGCACGAATATCCAGGGCCGCGCGCCGGAATGCCGATCGAGCCCGTTGAAGAAGGTGCGAAAGGCAAAGGGGCTCTCCTTGGCGCCCTCGGCGCGCAGGAACTGGATAAGGTCCGCCGCCTTGGCGAGCATGAAAAGGACGCTGCCCGTTGCCCGGTCGGCATCGTCGGCAAAGGTGCGTGCCGATGAACTGGTGGCGAGCCATTGCTTGAGATCATCCCTGGTCCGGTTTTTCAGGGCATGAAGCAGGTTTGGCAGAGTGCCATTCTTCTCTCGCCACAAAGCCCTGATCATGTTGGCGACAAGGATGCGGCTGGTATCGAGCCACACGTCGCTATCATGTTTCCCGGTTTCGGTGATCAACTGGTGGGCGATGCGGTCGGCATCGGCGGGATGGGCGATCTCGGCGAACGGCGACCAGAAGGCGCAGCGCGCATCGAACGGATTGAGGATGATATCGCCGCGCGCCGGATCGTAATAATGTGCGATGAACTCGCCGCTTGTGTCATAGACCAAAGCAGCTTCGCCACGCGCCTCGATACCGTCGAGCAATTGCCGCAAGGCTGTGGTCTTGCCGCTCCCGGTTGTGCCGATCATGGCCATGTGACGGGTTTCGAGGCGGGTGGGAATTGGTACCTTTCCAATCGAGAGGGTGCGGGCATCGGCCTGCCTGCCGGTCAGCCTGGCGAGTTTCTTCTCGTCCGCCACCTGCGTTCCGCCGATCCAGCGATCGGCCAGCAGGCGCTCACGTCGCCGGGCCATCGCATGACGCATGGCGATCAGCGCAACGAGCCAGCCAGCAAAGCCCAGCATGCTGCCGCCTTTGATGCAGGCCCAGAGAAGATCCACTTGGTGGTGGAAATAGGGATGGGCGATGATCTGGCGGGCCGATCGTCCTTCCTCGATATGGTCGGGATAGTGGACATCGATTCCCGTGTCCGCCTTCCAGGCCGATACGGCCAAGAGTTTGGTCCTGGCCCAATAATAGGTGCCGGTGGCCAGCATGCTGTCCTTGTTCAGCAAGATGGTCGGCAAGGACAGTCCGCCGATGGCGATAGAGGCCAGCATCACCAAGGCCTGCCGCTTGAGGCGCGCGCCCTCGATACCGAGATGATGCTTGCGCAGGGCGTCTGCATGGTCGCGGCGATCGTCTCGCCGGGTCATGATCGATGTTCCTGCGCGAGCCGCCGCTGCCGATCATAGGCGGCATGGATCTCCTGGGTGAGGACTTCGTCGCTCTTGCCTGCGCCGCTCGCCGCGCTGCGGGCGTAGCAATAGGCTGCGCAGGCGGTGAACAGCGTGCGGTCGAGCATATGCTCGAGGTCGATGACATGCGTGCCGACCGCTGCAAGTTCGGTCACGATCTCGCGGGTGTCGATCGCGCTGCCTGTTCCCTGGACGAGGGCGATCAGCCCCTGGTCCACGACCCGAGCGAGCATGGCATATTCGCTCAAGCCGCGCTGCCGGGCGAATTCGGCAAGGATGCGATGCTGGGCTGGAGAGAGCCGCACGGTTTGGGCCCGAGCGCTCATCGCACTACCTGTGACGAGATGCTATTTGCCATCGCTAGAAATGGCGCAATTGCGCCATGTCCGCGCCGTTGCGATTGGCGAGATGCTATCGGCATCCCGTCAACCCCGCAGAAATGCGCGATGCACCCGTGCGTGAGGTGTGTATCAAAATTGCTGGCTCGATGCGGAGCATCGCAGCCCTGGAACCTTGCCCAATGGGCGCCCCAATCAACGCTCGCCAGCATGACCGGCTTCGACCATGCGGCGCTCCGACCGGCAACTGCGACATGGGCGGTAGGACGATGGTTCATCGCGCCGAGCCAGTAGAGTGCCGTACGAAGATCGTCGGCAGCACATCCACAAAGCCATCCTCACCATGCAAATGAGCGGTGAGCGCGGAACGAGCAGCAGCGCCATCGCCCGGCGGCTTCATCGCGGCGATCCCGCCAGAGAAGAGGCGCGACGCGCGCCAGTCGGTCGGCATGGGGACAAACATATTGCGGGCATCAGCCTCGCGCCTTTCGGTGACACGAGCGACATAGGTGATGGTCTCGGCGGGCAGGGCACGGGCATATTTGCGGTAGGCGTCGACGCGCCCCGGCCCGGCATTATAGGCCGCCAGAGCAAGGCGTAGATCCCCATAGCGGTCGATCATTTCGCGCAGATAAGCAGCCCCTGCCAATATGTTGGCCCTGGGCTCATAGGGAGAGCTACCCAGATGGTGGCGTCTGCTCAGATAAGACCAGGTTGCAGGCATGATCTGCATCAGTCCCATGGCGCCAGCACGCGATGCGGCGCGCAGATCGCCTGCACTCTCTGCCGCCATGACGCTGCGGATCAGGTCCTCGGGAAGCGCGAAGCGATACGCGGCTTCGGCGATGATCAGGCCATGCTCTTGGGCGCGTGACGGCGCTGCGATGGCACAGCCTAGGAGGCCGGCCAGCAGAAAACAGGGCAGGCGACGGCGCATGATTGCGGATCTGGCAGTCATGGCTGCGCCTCCCTAGGGCGCGGCAGACTGCGCGACCAGAGCAAGGCATGGTCAGCGGGATTGCGATCGGAGCGCATGAGGTTTGCCCGGAGTGGACGAGAGAAAGACGGGCAATCGAGCAGAAGGGCGATAAAGGGGCCGGCCTTGTCGCTGGTGCGCGTCCAGCCGCAGCCAACGTCGATGCGCGCGTCGCCGCGTGCAAGGACGACATGCCAGTCCGGCGCTGTCGCGCTTGCCTTTCGCCCGGCGGGCAGGACTCGGATGTCGAGATCGAGGCTCAATGTCTGGAGCCGGCCGGCATAGCCGCCGATCACCTTGCGGAATTTACCGATATGCATCGATTTTTCTCCTTGTCGGTCTGGGCTGTCGCATCGCGGCGCCACCGCCAGGGCGCATCGGGCGCGGCGCGCGTGAGGATTGGCGTCGCGATCCCGATCACCGTCCGGCTGGAAAGCGGACCGAAATAGCGACTGTCGAAACTGTCGGCCGGCGCATTGAGGAGAAAGAGTTCGCCCCTCTCGAGCGTGCGGCACCCAACCCAGCCTGGAAGTGCACGGCCTTCCCGATCCCGCGCGTGGGCGATCGAGCGGGCGATCCCATTTATGCTGATAATGCCTTGGGCGTTGCAGACACGGGCACCGGCCGTCGCTGCGACCCGCTTTAGTAGCGGCACATTTTCGCCTAGATAGCGACGCCGCACCATGAAGGCGGCAAGCCGTGGCGGCGGCATGACGGCGACGAAGGCACCGCGCCGCGCCCGTGCGCCGACATGGACGAGATAGAGCCCGACGGGCGCACTCGCGCTGCTGTTCCAGAGCAGGCGTGGCGCGGGTCCGCTGACTGCAATCATGGCAAAGGCGATGGCAAAGCCCGGCGCTGCGAGCAGCGTTGCGAGACGATAGAAAGCCCGGCTCATCGTCCGAGCGCCTTGCGTTTGCGCCACGCCACATGGCGCTCGGCAGTGTAGGCGCGTGGCTGCTCGCCCGCTGCAATCCGGTCGGCGACATGGCTCCAATGTTCGGGCACGACAGCGCAGGGATCGATGCCGGCCGCTTCGATGGCATCGATTGTCTCGAGCACCAGCTGGACCTTGGGCCCGCCCTCGATGCTGAGCCAGATTTGCGCGCCCGGGCGGACGAATGGCAGCGTCGAACAGGCCTCGCCCGGTATCACCGTGCACATGATGTCGATGCGCGATCGGATCGTGCCATAGTCGCTCGCCGACCACCGAACCAATGCGACAGGACTGTTGGGAGGGAAGCGCAATATGCGTGTGCAGCGCGAGTGGATCGTCTCGTCCACTGCGTTGCCGAAGCGGATCCAATGTTCGATGCGCTTTTCGATCCAGACAAGTTCGATGTCGGTGTGAAGCTTCTTGTCCGCCACGGCTGTGCCGGGGCCAGCGCGGTCCCGTGCTGGCGTCATCTTGCGTCTCGCTCACGGCATGGGGATGCGATCACCAGGCGCGCGGCGCACCGCGTTAGAAGGAATCTGGAAGATTCCTTCCTATTAGCATGGTTAGAGGGGGCGGGATTCCGGAAGCGATGCCAGCGGCTTATCGCTGGTCTCGGTTCCCGATAGGACGAGGATCGGGTTCCTGATAGGACGAGCCCACCGGTTCCCGATAGGACGAGGCGAAGTCGGCTCATCGCTGCTGGCTCGCACGGGTTCGGCGCAGGGCGCGCTCAAAGCCGCTGAGCGCGATCGGTGCGAAACTCAGCCGCTCGCGTCCACTGTCCCGGTCAATGAGGAGGTGATAGCCGGGCAGCGGCTGACGGCGGACAATGTCCCGCAGTTCGAAGGCAAAACGTTTGTAGGGTGACAGTACGCCAGACTTTGCGTGCAGATGGGAAAGGTCGAAACTCCAGCCACCAACTTGTCGGCCGCCATGCTTGCGCACGATTCGATAGAGCCAGCGCTCGAGACCTCCTGTAAGGCGAAAATAGGCGGGATCGATGGTCAGGATGAGCGCACGATCCAGCACAGCTGCATAGAACCAGTCTGGCAGGATCAGCTCGATGCCGAGGGGGCGGCCCTTGCCGTCGAGCCGCTCCTGCCATTCATTTATCCAGGAAAAGCGGTGCCGGCGGCGCTCATGCTGTTGTCGGATCGAGGTCGCGACACTGGTCGCCTGCAGCCGATCGAGCGCCGCCTTCAATCGGTCATAATTGTCGCGGCTGGTCCCGCGTCCGATATAGGTGAGTATCTCGAAGGGCGTGGTCGCCATGAGCCGGGAGGTCGGCCGGCCGGCGTCGCGGGCCTCCACCAGCTGGCTCGCTGCCCAGATCAGGATGTCGGCATCCCAGATCGTCGCCATGCCATGCTGATGCACGGCCTCGACCGATATCCAGGTCTGGCCCATTTCAAAGGCAATCGGCACGGTCCGAGGCGACTTGGCGAGGCTGAAGAAGGGCCATGCCATCAGATCCTGGGCATCGCGGGGCGGGATATTGCCGGGAATGGAACGGAACAGCTCGAGCTGCGCGCGGTCCGGCTCGTCCCGGACGGTGAGAGCGCTATGATGTGCCATCGGTTCAGCGCCGTACCGGGCCATCGAACCGGCGGGCGGGCAGGCAGACACCTGAACCCGGATCGGAGGTCGAGCGCCGCAAGCCGAGCGCTGCCCAGCTGTCGAGCGCGTCGATCGTATAGACGACGCGCCCACCAAGTTTGTGAAAAGCCGGGCCGGTGCCATAGCAGCGGTGCTTTTCGAGCGTACGCGGGCTGAGGCCGAGATGCAGGGCGGCGTCGGGTGTCCTGAGATATTGCGGCGAGGACAGGGCGCGATTGGCGCTCATGATCATTCTCCATCGAAGGTGGGCCGGGGATCGAAGATCAGCGGACCGTCCGGCGGAGGATGGCGAAGCGCGTCCGGCATGGTGGAGCGGCTATCTGGATCGCCGGGTTTTTGTCGCACCGCGTAGCGCTCAGGGGCGTAGGAGCCTGCGATAGCCGCCCTCCATCAATGCCCGGGCCTCATCGATGAGGCGCTGGGTGCGGCGGCGCTGGGACGAGGATTTCCATTCGCTGCCCTGCCCCACCTGCATGTGGGCATAGACATGGCTGCGCGCGATTTCGTGTGTCGTCAGCCGGGCTTCGTCCCGCGCGCCGGCAGCATCGAGTATGTCGAGCAGCATGGATAGGCGCTGGCGCTGAAATGACGTGGGGCAAATGCCGGGCGGCAATCGGTCGGCGCGGCCGCCCGCCGTGCGCCGCTCGAAGCGGCGCACCATGGCCTGACGAAGCGCGATCGCGTCGTCTCTGATGACCATATAGGCAAGTGATCTGTCGGCCGGCCCGGGGCGCAGCCACAGGCGGTGCAGACCGCCGCCGTCTGCCAGGACGATGTGACGCCCGTTTTCGAGCAGTTGATCGACCAGAATGTCAGGCCGCCCCTCGAAATCGGAGAGAGCAGGAGCCGCGCCCTCAAACGGCGCGGTGTCCAGGATGAGGACCGCCGGCGCCGCCTGCGGATGCCAGAGCGCGGGCTGCGCTGCGGCAAACATGTCGGGGGCACAGGGGAAAGCTCAGGCCCCAGCGCCGGGCCATCACCTCCCGCGCCGATGGCGCTTGTCCAGCTGGCAGGATGGCAAGCGCATGATATTCGGCGCGGTAGCGTGGGTTGCGGCGGAGAAATTCCTGCGCAAAGCCAGGCAGATCGAGCTGCTGGCGCCCTGCCGCTTCATTGCCACCCACGCCTGTTTGCTCTGCCATGGCGGGAAGTTGGCGTGGCGGCAAAAGCTCAGCCATTCCATCATCAGGGGGTCGCTATCCCCGCAAATGGGGACGGTTCGCCCCCTTGGGGGAGCGAACCTTTCCATAGTCAGTCCGCGCCACGGCGGGGCTGGCGGTTCCAGACCAGATCATGTTCGCCATTCTCGCCCTCGAAAAGTTGCGCGAAGATCGGAGCAGTGAAGCTGGGATCATCGAGTTTGATGGAGAGAAAGGGGCGATCTTCGTTGCGGGTCTTGACCCAGCCGGCACCGACTTCGGCTTCGCCGGCATAGATGCGGTGGGTGGGCGCATGTTCGCTGGTCGTGACCTGTTCGACGATGCGGACCGACTTGGCCAGCAGTGTGAGAGTGATGATCTGGCCCCGATATTCGCCCGAGACCTTCTTGAAGCTGCCGATCTTCGACATGATCCAGTCCTTTTCTGTTGCTCGAGCCGCGCCATTGCGGCCTCGATGCGCATGAGGGGCAGCAACAGGAAGGCGCCGCAGCTGTCAGGCCCGCAGCGCAAGCGAAGGACGGGGCCACAGCCGTTTCTTGGCTCGCGAGGAGCGACGCGAAGCGCCGCGGGGAAGAAACTGCGAGCGGCGCCATTGCGGCAAGCCTTCCAGCCGCAGGCGATGTTGGTGCAGATGCGCAGGGAAAGAGGCCCATGGCGCGGCACGAACGGGCAACGGACATGTTTGACGATCGGCAATGTGGGATGGGTCGGGGATCGGCGCGCACGGCTGAAG
The DNA here is from genome assembly GCF_005281675.1 of Sphingobium sp. MP9-4. Classification (NCBI taxonomy): domain Bacteria; kingdom Pseudomonadati; phylum Pseudomonadota; class Alphaproteobacteria; order Sphingomonadales; family Sphingobiaceae; genus Sphingobium; species Sphingobium sp. MP9-4. The sequence goes on from NZ_LUFI01000024.1 coordinate 81,124, forward strand.
CCATGACTGACAAGCGCTCATCCTCGATCAGGCGGACATCAATCCTTGCGCCCAGCTGTCGCCGATGCCGGCAACGAGGATCTCGGCAGACCGGATCGGCAGCTCTGTCCCGTCCCCAAATCATTCTGCAGGCTTGCGCTGCCTGCTGGATTGCGCTCACCGCTGGCAGGGCAAGGATGATAGCGCAACAAGCAGGCGACCGGTATGGAGACGTGCAGCGATCGCGACCATGCGCAGCAAAATGGTCAGGGGCCACCCCTTATCCAATGAGGGAAGGTGCTCTCTCCCACCGCAGCGCACATCTGCCCGACGACCAGAGCGTGGCGGCAGGGCGCCGCGAACCACAATCCATTGCCGGGCTGTCAGTCGGCACGCCCCGGTCCACCAATGGCGGACCGGGACGCATCGATCAGGCCGGTGCATTCCAGATGATGACCTTGCGCATCGGGTCATTCCCCGGCGCATTGGCGATGTTGCCGTAGATGGTCCCGAATTCCGGGGCCGAGAGAACGACCGAGACATATTCGGCACCGGTCGACTGGGCGAATTTCCTCCAGCCAGCACCGAGCTCGAAACCATTGCTGCGGCTGATGATCCGGTAATCGGGCTCCGCCTCCTTCGATTTGCGGGCGTTGGGCACAACGGTGATGGGGGCACTGATGGTCAGGGTGGCGAGCGTGCCTTCAAGGCTATCGCCCTTGACGATGAGGTTCGCGACGATGGTAGCCATGATGTGATCTCCTTGTCTGCTCGGGACCATTCCCGATGTCCAAGCCCAGGGGGCAGCTGATTACCGACGTCACGGATGGCTATGGCATCCGGGAACCTCCTCGCGGGGTTGACGGCATGAGGTAATCACGCTGCTCCAAGGCCAGGATGAGGGAGAATGGGGCTGGGCAGACAGATGGCGTCAGGTCTGCCTTCACCATGCTCCGAGCCAAGATCCACAGCCTGTGGCACTCTCACAGCAGTCCTGAGAACCCGCGAGTGGACCTGGTTCGACTGTTGGGACAGGAGGGCGGCATGCTGGCACCAATGCAGGGATGATGCGTTTCTGGGCTATCTGATGTTGAGAGATGAGGATATGCCTGCAACCTCCAAGGCGCAGCAAAAGGCGGCCGGTGCCGCTCTTGCCGCCAAGCGCGGCGATCAACCCAAATCGAAGTTGCGCGGCGCTTCAAAGCAAATGGAAGAGTCGATGACCGAGAAGCAGCTCGAGGAATTTGCGAGCATAGCTCGCAAGAAGCTGCCCGCCAAGAAAGGCTGACATTGGCCGGTAACGACAACCAGGCGCTGATCATTGCCTGCCCGATGTGCGCGGTGCTCAATCGCGTGCCATCGTCAAAATTGGGTGTCGGCGGGAAATGCGGCAAATGCGGTGGCGATCTCTTCGCGGCGGCGCCGGTCGCACTAAGCACCAGTAATTTCGATGCGCACGCCTTGCGATCCGATATCCCGTTGCTGGTGGATTTCTGGGCAGACTGGTGCGGACCTTGCCGGCAGATGGCGCCAGCCTTTGCTGCGGCCGCTCCGCAACTGGAGCCCTGGTTGCGGCTCGGCAAACTCGATACGCAGGCCGACCAGGCAATTGCGGCGCGCTATGCTATCCGGACGATCCCGACAATGCTGATTTTGAAAAAGGGCAAGGAGATTGCCCGAGAATCAGGCGCAATGCCGGTACAGGCAATTGTCCAATGGGCACGGCAAGCTTTGCGTCCGGGCTGACGGCGCGATCCACTTGTGCCTCGGTTATCATAAAGACCGTGCGGGCGAAGATATTGATGGCGGGTAAAGTCGACAAAACTGCGGCTCGGTCAGAGCCTGGACGCAAAGCCGGCAGCGCCCGATTTCTTCCGTGTAGATGTCTGCTACCGAGGGCCTGTCCTGCGCCCCGTCAATAGGCCCCCGCCAGACATGCTGGCAGGGGCCATGAGGCCCAGGCCATGGAGAGATGTCGCTACGGCGTCTCTTCATTGTCCGAAAAGATAGGCACGGCGTGCGAAGGCGGCATCACGTCAGTCCTTGTCGAGCGCCTTGGCACTCGAGAGATGCTTTTCGACCACAGGCGCTATTTCCCCAGCTGCCTGCTTGAGCGAGGCGATCGTGCCGTCCGCAGCATATTTGCGCATCAGCTCAAGAGCGTCTTCATGGGCATCGACTTGGCCATCAATATATTCCTTGTCGAACTCAGTGCCCTTGAGTGCCTTCAACTCCGCGAGATCCTCCGACTGATCTTTGGTCAGCGTGGCATTGGGCGTTATCGCGGGACTGGCCGTCTTGGCTGCGGCCTTGATCTTGGCGGTCGAATCCGAGTGGGCGGCGACCATCATCCTGGCAAATTCCTTCACCTCAGGAGATTGGGCATTTGTTGCCGCCAGCTTTGCGGCTTCGATCTCGAAGGCGTCGCTCTTGGCGGCCGCGTCCGCAAATTCCTGGCCCGTCGGCGTCGTCATGAGAGCCTGCTGGGCATTGTCGATTGCGTTGCCGGTGGAATTGACGGCCCCTGAAACGGCGGCGCCGGTATCGTTCAATGCGTTGTCGGCCTTTTCTTCCACTTTCGGGCTGCAAGCACCAAGCGCGAGGGCCGCTATCGGTGCGACGCTCATCCACAGATGATTTTTCATGACATCCTCCTCTTTGGATGTCGCTCGAACGTCCGATAGCCGACCGCCGTTCCGCTGACGGGGGCGATTCAAAGCATGTTTTGAAAATCCCGGAAAATCGATCTGCTCACTGCGAGGCGCAGCAGAGATCATGCCATGTTCAATGGCGCGACAAAATAAAAGCCCGCCCGGTTTGCGCCGGGCGGGCAGTAGCAGGCTAAAAGCCTCGGGTCGCTCATGAGCAGATACAAGCTTGCAAGCGAGTCGCCTTGTAAGAATCCGACAAGTCTTGGATACTTTCCGTTAGGGAATGCTTGTCTTTCATGCGTCAGCCCGCCTTGCCGGAAAACGGCGCTCCCAGCGATGCGCCAGGAACTTGCCGGTCCCAAGATCAATTGATGCGCTCAATAGTGGCAAGGCTGAGGCTTCCCAACCATGAAGATTTTCACCATCGGCTATGAGGGGGTGACCCAGGAGCAACTGATCGACGCGCTGAGAGCGGCTGGCGTTGAAGTCCTGGCAGATGTACGGGCCCTACCCCTGTCGCGCCGCCCGGGATTTTCGAAGAATATCCTAGCGGCCGGTCTGCGAGAGGCTGGCATCGACTATGTTGGTTTCAAGGCACTTGGGACCCCTGCGGCAGGTCGCGAAGCGGCGCGCAAGAGGCAGCACGCGCGGCTGGCGGAAATCTATTCAGGTCAGCTCGAACTGCCCGAGGCAATTGTCCAGGCAGCGCAACTGGTCGAACTGGCAAAGGGGCGTCCAACCGCCTTGCTTTGCTTCGAGCGCGATCCGGCAGGCTGCCATCGGACCTTGCTGCTCGATGCCGTCCTACCACAGGCTGATCGTGTCGACCTCTATCCGGGCTGATGGCCGGATCTGCTGTGAGAACCCCGCCGGCGCGATGTGGCGTAAGCTACGGCGGCCCGGTGCGGCGCCGAATTTTCGAGATTATCCTATTCGATTTCGGGAACCCCAGCGGACGGGCGACCTTATAGCGGCATGCGCACCGCATCATCCCTGTCCCTGACATTTGATTGCTGGAGCCTTGGGCTTGAGGCTTGGTCCGTCATTGGCATGCGGCTTCCCCGCCTGATGTCCGGAAACGCTTTAGCCATGGCCGAAGCGCAGTTGATGGTCAGAGAGAAGATGGAGGCAGCAGCGCTGCTCCAGTGGAAGTTCATGACCGGTAGCCTTGGCGCCTCGGCCCCTGCGATAATGAGCGCATCAGTTACCCATTATCGCAAGGCGGTTCGCAAGAATCGGCGGCGATTGGCGCGGCCGGCCAGAAAATGAGAGTGCGGCGGTATTTTTTGCAATCAGTATGAAGTGCGCTCGACCACCGCTGGCATGTTTGGCAAAACGCTCCCTCCCCCAGCGAAAGAGGATGCCATGACTGGAAATGAACTGATCGAAGCCGTTGCTGTCCAGCAGGGCGTCACCAAATCGGACGTGAAGAAGATTATCGACGCAGCCTTGGCCATTATTGCGGACGAAGCAGCCAAGGGCGAAGATGTCTCGATTGCAGGCTTCGGCAAGTTCAAGGTGAAGCAGAGCGCGGCCCGAGAGGGCAAGAATCCCCGGACGGGCGAACCGATGACGATCCCGGCATCGCGCAAGGTCGGTTTCCAACCGGCCAAGGCGCTCAAGGACAAGGTCAATAGCTGATAGCAGGCGCCCCGGCATTATGAAGCGGCGCGACAGTTTTCGTCCGTAATCAACGACCGCGGTGCGCCCTGTATCGGCACGTACTGATAGGACTTCCGGCGAAAGGCTGGCAATGCTGGTTCCAGCGCGCGCTGGATGATGTTGGACCTCGCAACGGGCGGGGCAAGGACAGTTCCGGCTGGAGCGGGATAAGGTCTTGCCCCGCCAGCCTTGAGGCGGGTCGCTTCGCTCTGAAAGGCAGGCGGGGCATCCAGCAGATTGGCGCAGTCCTTGCCGCCCCGTTGGATAGATTTGACTGTTAACAGCGAAATCTGAATGAAATCTGCAATGGCCTGAGGCCATCGAGTCAACCTCAGCCGGCCACCCACTGCAGGCAGGCTGAGGTCAACCGAGAGGGTCGAAAAACCCTGCACCGGTTGATGCAGGGCCAGTCGGGTCGCGCAAGCCGCGGAGACTTGCAGGGGGATAACTGCTTGGTCGATCATTGTTTCCACGAAATAATGACGCAATCGAAATTTATCCGCGATGTGCTTTGCCACCATAGCTGGCCCGAGTCGGGAAAGGCGAAATATGCGGGATCAGGTCGGGAACAGAATGGCTTGAGGGAAGGCCGCCGCGCGCGGCGGCCGCGATTTTTTTCTGGGCGCGTCAAGCCATGGGCAGCGTTTTTGCTGCCCATGGCCATTTGATCAGGCTGTGCTGGCCGTCGATCTTGGACGAGCGGCAGGCGACTCGACCTTGCAGGCGCCGTGACGCGCCGTGCTGATCCCGCCCAAACCACCGGCAGGGCGGGAATTAGGGGGGGCGGCAGGGTGCGAGCGGAAAGGCGCGCTCGAGCGGGCGTCGGCACCGTCAGGGCGCAATGGCAATGGAGCAGCTGCGCAGCAGGTTGCCACCGGTCGCGACGCGCCTAGCAGGGAGCGCCGGCCACTCCCGATTTTGAGAGGAAGCGGCCAGACCTACGCCGCCGCGCAGGCGCGGCGTCCGCAGCCCCCTTTCCTTGCCACCGGGATCGTGACCGCGAGGCATGAGATCATGAGGGTCTGGCTCGAGATCGGGAAAGCGAAATGAAGCTTGGCCGGCGATGGCCAAGCCGCCATCGATCGCCTGTCACATCATTGTCACAAAGCATCTTGAAACCGGCGGTCATTCGGGCAGAGTTGCGCCACGGACCAGGAGAGTCCTCCCGCTTCGGGAACAGAGGTTGCAGCCAAAGGCAGACAGAAACGCTCGCGGCGCGGCGTGAGGGACGTCGCCAACGGCCCGAGCCAGGAAAAGGGCGCCTTCATGACGTAACGGGTTGGGCCCGTCGGCATGGGCGCAGATCCCAAGTCATGAATCAGGAACAGATAGAGTCGCTCAGCAAGACCATTCTTCGTGCCCTGTCCGCAGACGCCCTTCATGAGGCGATGGACAGGATCGCCATAGCGCTAGGGTTTGACCGCTTTGCCCTCAGCGTCGACGTCGGCCTTGGCGGACATTCGGGCACATCAATGCTTGTGCACAGCTACCCGGCCAGCTGGGCGGATATCTATATCGGCTTCAACCTCGCCCAGACCGATCCGGTCCGAAGAGCCGGCGAAAGCAGTTTGTCGGGCTTTCGATGGCGCGAAATCGAACATCTCATACCGATTACGCCGATCGAGCGGGTCACCTTCGAGACCGGGCGCAAACATGGCATGGTCGACGGCTTCACCGTCCCGCGTCACCTGCCCGGTACGGTCACAGGCAGTTGCACCTTCGTCACCGCCACAGAACGCCCGCTCCCTGAGAGGATGCTCATCATCGCTGACATATTGGGCGCCATTGCCATCGCCCAGGCGAGCCGGTTGTCGGGGTGGCGGCGCCCCATCAAGAAACCGCGCCTCACCGACCGGCAACGCGACTGCGTGCTCTGGGCGGCGCGGGGCAAGACCAACTGGGAGATCGGTCGGATATTGGGCATCAGCAAGGAGACGGTGATCCAGCATCTTAAGGAAGCGCGCGACCGCTATGATACGAGCAACCGCGCCTCGCTCATCCTTTATGCCCTGTTCGACGGGCTGATCAGCTTTTCCGACATATTCCGCTGGCGCGAGCGGGTCTGATCGACCCGCACCGCCGCGCGATGCGCGCGGCGGTGCCATCCCCCTTTCTGGGTATAGGCGGGGTCGGGCTGCGATGATGTCATGCGTGCATGTTCAATCATGACAGGAACAGCACATGGCTTCCCCGATCATCCGGGACCCGCATATCGACGAGGATATGGTGCTCCGCGCCATGTTCGAAGCGCGCAAGCGGGTCTTCATCGACCTGCTCAAATGGGATCTTCCGGTGCTGGCCGACCGCTATGAGGTTGACCATTTCGACACGCCAGACGCGCAATATCTGGTGCTGACCGATACGGAATTGCATCATCGCGCCTCAACACGGCTGCTGCAGACAAACCGGCCCCATATCCTCGCGGACATCTTCCCGCATCTGTGCGCTGGTCCGGTCCCGACCGGCGACCATGTCCGGGAGATCACCCGTTTCTGCCTTGATCGCGACCTCAGGGCCGCTGAGCGGCTTGACGCGCGCAACCAGCTCGTGATCGCGCTTGTCGATCATGCCCTGGCCAATGGCATCGGCTCCTACACCGGCGTCGCCGAGCGCTCGTGGTTCGCGCAGGTCGCGACATTCGGCTGGCGATGCGAAGCGCTGGGCCAGCCGGTTCGGCATAGAGATCAGTTCCTCATCGCCCTGCACATCCATATCGATGCAAGCACGCCGTCCATGCTTGAACGGGCGGGGATCCATGCCTCGCTTCAATATCAGCTGAGCGCCTCACGCCATGGGAGGCGCGCATGATGCGCCTACAGGCTTGGGACATCAGCATGCGGGAGACGCTGCTGCGAGACGGCTACTGCGTCATCGAGGATGCGCTGCCGCCAGACGTCATCCATGCGCTCAATGCAGATCTTGAACCCAGTTTCGCCGCCACCCCGCTCTGCCAGGGACGCTTCTATGGCGAGAGGACCAGGCGCTTTGGCGGCCTGCTCAAGCGCTCGCGCGACGCGCAGGCGCTCGTCCTCAACCCGGTCATCATGGACCTGGTCGAGGCCGTGCTGAAGCCCGCCTGCGACCGGATCCAGCTCAATGTCATGCAGGCGATCGAGATACTGCCCGGCCCAGCCCAGCAATTGCCGCATCGCGATCATAGCATGTGGCAGGGTGCCAAGGGGGCGCATGAATATCTTGTCAATGTGATCTGGCCGCTCGATGCCTTCTCCCGCGAAAATGTTGCGACACTTGTCTACCCCGGCAGCCATGGCGAAGCCGGCATGGCCAGGGCTGGACAGGAGGAACCCATCGTCGCCCAATGCCCGGCGGGCAGCGCGATCTGCTTTCTTGGCTCGACGGCCCATGGTGCAGGCGCCAATATCAGCCAGAGCGCCAGGCGTGCCATCGTGGTCGGATACTGCCTTGGTTGGCTCAAGCCCTATGAGAATCATTGGCTCGCCTATCCGCCTGCAGTGGCCAGACATTTCAGTCCCGAACTTGCGGCGCTGGTCGGCTATGCCCAGCATCGCCCCAATCTGGGCAATTATGAAGGTCAGTGCCCGTCGATCCTGCTCGGTGACAATCTGCCCGACCATGTCGGTGCGATCGATGCGCTGCGGCCCGATCAGGAGGCGCTGCTGGCCGCGTATTTGGAAAGCGCTGGAGAAAAGGCATGAGCCCGGCCCATGTGCTCGAGCCCACCTATGATGCGCTGCGCCGGCGGCTGATTGCCGGTGCCTGGCCGTCGGGCTTTCGCCTCGAGGCGACCAAGCTGGCGATGGAGCTGGGCGTCAGCATCACCCCTGTGCGCGACAGTCTCAGTCGCCTTTCGGGCGAGCGGCTGGTCCAGGCCACGGCAGGGATCGGCTTCCATGTGCCCCGTCTCGATGCCGCCGATATCAGCCAGTTGCTCGACTGGCACCAGATGCTGCTCGGCATCGCGGTGCAGCGGCTCGAAACCAACCAGGCCGCGCTGACCATTCCCCATGGCCATAATGGCATCGCGGATCATAGCGCGATCCTGTTCGGTTCGATCGGCATGGCGGCCGGCAATGGCGAACTGGACCGGGCGGTCGCCAATGCGGCGGCGCGGCTTGGCCCCTATCGCCGTATGGAAACCGAATTGCTGGCCGACGCCCCAGCCGAAATCGAGCGGATCGACCAATTTGCGCACGCCGGGAGATGGCAGGCGCTCAAGGCGCTCCTGGAGCATTATCATGAACGCCGGCGCGCGATCGCGTCGCAATTGGCCCAGGCGGTTCGCGACAGCTGATTGCGCGCAATCGACGGGGCCAAGGTCAAGGCCGGCACGATCATCCTCGCGTTTCCAATCCCGGCCCCGATCATCGCTGAAAAAGCGTTTGGAATTGCAACGCAATATCGCCTGAGGGAAGATGCCCCCACCCCGAAGGCCGAGAGGTTCCAGACGCACGCATGACCGAGACGCAATTTGATCGGCTGACGCCTCGCGAGTGCCAATGCCTGCTGATGGTGCGCGATCTCAAAAGTTCGGAGGATATTGCCCGCGCCCTCAATATCAGGCCCGGCACCGTCAACACCTATATCCGCGACGCGGTCGTCAAGCTGGGCGCGCGCGACCGCCGGCATGCGGCCCTGCTCTATGCCGAGCATCTGGCCCGGATCGTGCCGCCATCTACCACTAGCGCCCCCGAGAAAATAGGGGGCGATTTGATAGGTCTAGCCGATCAGGCCGATCCTGCAGCAGCTGTGCCACACGCCCAGAACGCCATCGATCGGTCCAGGCCGGAGGATGGTCTTGAGGGCGAGAGGCGGTCCGTCACCCCGCCTCGCGGGCAGGTCAATCTCGGCCTGCTCGTGCGGGAAATTCTCGATGGAACGAGACCGGACGGGATGACGCTGGTTACGCGGTCGCTTCTCACTCTGGCGGTCGCGATCGCGATCGGCTTCTGCTTCTTCGCGATCAGCGCTGGCCGAGGCATGCTATTCAGCATTGCCGATTTTCTCCGCCGCCTCTCCCACTGAGCCTTCCCCACACCGCCATCACAGCAGGTGCGCCACGATACTGGCGCGAGGAGAATGCGCATGTCCAAGCCGACCGACCATCCGCTCCATAGCGGCATCATGACCGTCGCTGCGGCAATCCAGCTGGCCGAGAAGTCTGCCGACAGCGGCATCGTCTCGACGGCCGAGCTCATCATCGCAACGATCAGGGTCCAGGAAGATCAGGGTCTTCCGCCCGGTATTGCCGAACCGGCGCTCGCCAAGCTGCGGCGCGCGATCGATGCCCATATGGAAAGCCGAACAGCGATCGTGGAAGCCCATGCCGAATATGGCCGGATCGCCAAGCGCTTCGGGGCCACGCCAGAAAGCTTCGGTCCGACCTGGCCCTGCCAGCAGGCCAAAGCGCCCTCTGCGCCTGTCGCCACGCTTGCAGCCGCCGCCTGAGCCCGATTTGCAAATGAGGGAAGGCCAGCCTTAATGTGGACAAGCGACCATGATCCTGCTGGCCTTCCTCATCCTTTCGGCAATCTGCTGCAGCTATGCCCTGGTGCGGGGCGGCAGCCCCGAGCGGCTGACCGCAGGAGTTTTTCTTGCAGGCACCTTCGCCTCGATCATGATTTCCATCCATGCGCCTCCCCCGCCAGAGGGCTTCCAATCGGCGATCTTCCTGGTCGATCTCGCCATGCTGATCGCGCTGGGGGCGATCATGCTGTTCGCGCGCCGCTACTGGCCGATGGCGATCACGGCCTGTCAGCTGCTGGCGGTGATGGGCCATGTCATCCGGTTGCTCGATCCGCAGATCGTTCCTGTCCTCTACTGGATCAGCACCGCCTTCTGGGCCGTGCCGCAGATGCTTTTCCTGGCGGCTGCCACCGCGCGGCATCGCAGTCGGCTCCGCCGCCATGGCGTCGACCCGGCCTGGTCGCGCCGGCCTGCCGCCGACCACGCCGGGTAAAAGGCACAAGCCCAGCGCAGCGGCATGTCGGGCCAAGAGCCGGACTTATCCACAGGTCAGACCTGCGTCATGCCGGAAACAAGGCGAGATGACCGATCAACCGCGCAAGGCGCTCCGACCTGGCAACATGGCGGCGCCAGGAAAGCCTGCCAGGATGCTAGCCGGCACCAAACGGCGGCGCGTGCCCCGAGCCCCTACTCCTTTGGAGGACGAGATGGGTGCAAGATTCATCCGATCGATCGGCGAGATGCGCCGTCGCCGCGCTGATCATGCCGCGCTTGTCCAATCGGCTGAACCGGCATGGGATATCATGCTCGACATCTATGCCTGCGCCCTTGAACGGATCGACCTCTCTGTCACGGCGGTAGGAATTGCCGCAGGGATTGCGCCGGCAACCGCGCAGAGATGGATCAAGAAGCTGGCAGCGCTCGGCGTCATTGAAAGGCTTGCCGATCCCCGTGATCGCCGCCGCAAGCTGGTGAGACTATCCCCGGCAGCGCTGGCGGCCATGCACCATTGGCAAACTGAAGCGCGCGCGATCTTGGAACAGATCGTACGTCGTGAAGAGCCATCGTGACGAACGGCCGGCCCCTCATTGCAGCCGCCCTGCGGACTAAGCTAGGATAGGATGATGCGGACCGATCTGGATCATTTGCCCGGCGACAAACAGCGCGAGCTCGAACGGGTCGTGCGGATCATCTTCGAGGAATTCGAGGATGCGCTGGCGCTCGCCAACCATGGCTGGAAGAAGCGCGGCCGGATCGAGAAGATCATTCTCTATGGCAGCTATGCCAGGGGCGGATGGGTCGACGAACCGCACACCGCCAAGGGCTATCAGTCCGACTATGACATTCTCATCATCGTCAATGACAAGCGGCTGACCGAGCGGGTCGACTATTGGCTCAAGCTCGAGGACCGCTTCAATCGCGAACTGGCGATCACCCACGCGATCCGTACCCCGGTCAATTTCATTGTCCATACGCTGCAGGAGGTGAATGACGGTCTGGCCCATGGCCGCTATTTCTTCATGGACGTGCGCGAAGACGGCATCGCGCTCTATCAGGTCGAAGACAGCGAGCTCCATGTTCCCAAGCCAAAGACGCCCGACCAGGCGCTTGCCATGGCACAGGAATATTTCGAGGAGTGGTTTCCTACGGCAAACCATTTCCACGCGTCCGCTTTGCATTCCGCGTCGCAAGGTTGGCTAAAAAAAGCGGCATTTGACATGCATCAGGCCACTGAACGGCTCTATCACTGCGTGCTGCTCGTCACGACCTTCTACACGCCCCATGTCCATAATATCGGATTCCTGCGCACACAGGCGGAGCGGCTGGATCGCCGGCTGGTCGATGTCTGGCCGCGCGAGCGGCGCATCGATCAGGCACGCTGGGAAAAGCTCAAAGAGGCTTATGTGAAGGCCCGCTATTCCAAGCATTACAAGATCAGCGAAGCGGAACTCAGCTGGCTTGGCAGACAGGTCGAGGATCTGGGCTGTGTGGTGCATGAAGTCTGCGCCGAACGGATAGCCGAGTTGAAGCGGACTGCCGGCGTTCTCGCCCGAACATCCAGGACCTGATCATTCGGGCAGTTCGCCCTGCTTGCGGATGGCGTCGGCAATGATCATGGCGAGCGACTCCTCCGCACGGACACGGGCGCCTAAATCCTTCGATGTCAGATCCTGCCGGATCCAGATCGGGGCGCGTTTGATCACGGCGAGAATGGCGGCCTGTACGAATTCACTCATATGCGCGCCTATGCCGGGCCTTGGCTATCGAGGCAACGCATCGGTCTCACACATCCGTGGGGCGCGGCGATGCGGGTGCAAAAAACATGATCCACTCTAGTGAGTGGGCCGCCGCCGGACACGGATACCGCGCTTCTTGCCTTTGCTATCCCCGATGTCTCGACGTCATGTCCCTGCAGCGGAAAGAAGATTGCACTCAATATGCGCCGATTGGCTGTCCTTTGCGCTAGCCAATTGGCGACTGAGAGAAAGCGCAGGCCGATAGGTACTGGCTCTCAAACCCTCAGCTGCACATCATCGACGGTTTGGCCAACTGGCTTCGACCGCGGATCTCAAGAGCTTCGCTCCCTGCACATTAGTTGCCCCGGTAAGTCGAGTATCCATAAGGGCTGACTACCACCGGGACATGATAATGGCCCTCTTTGTCGGCAACGCGGAAGGTCAGGACAATTTCAGGAAAGAAGGGATTTGCAGACGCATCGGGATATTTCGACATATCGAATTCAAGGCGGTAGACGCCCGTGTCGAACAGGCCGCCATCGTCGAAGCTACGAACACGACCATTGGCATCCGTCGTTGATTTGGCCACTTGCTGCCAGACGCCATCCGCCGAGCGCTTGGACAGTGCAACAGGCACGCCCTTGCCGCCGGTGCCACGTGCAAGGTCGAGCACATGCGTGGAAATTTCAGCGGCGGTGGCCGGGAAGACGCTGCACCCATAGATTGAGGCGAATACGGCCAAGGTAGCTAGTTTCATGGTGACCTCCCCGAAAAGCGATGCTCTTTTCCAAAATACGTCCATTTGGCTCACGTCCTCCCGCCCGATGCTCAAAGCGGGCTGAGTGCGTCCAGTTCCCGCTATGAGAAATGTCGAAACGCGCCATCATTGGCGGGTGATGCGTACCAGATTCCAGTCATATCCCAACCGTTTGACGCGCTCGGCAAGCTCGGTTTTCATCTGGTCCGAAGGATGTTGGTCACGGGTCAGTACCCACAGATAGCGGCCGCTGGGTTCTCCGACGATAGACCAGCTATAGTCATCGCCATGATCCAGCACCCAATAGTTGCCATAGAATGGGCCGAAGAATGATACCTTGAGCTTGGCGTTGCCGCTACCCTCGACCAGCTTGGCCTTGCCGACCGATTCCTTCCATTTCGATCCCCGGCGTCCACGGTTGACGACCCGGACGGTGCCGTCCGGATTCATCACATAGTTGGCTGTGACGCCGTCCATGTCCTTCTGAAAAGGTGCCTCATATCTGAATTGCTCGAACCAGAGCCCCATATACTGTGCGAGGTCGACGGCTTTGGCGGGGGCGGGTACATTAACGTTACCAACTGGTCCGGGCCGCTGGATGAGCGCGCATGCGCCTAGTAGAGTCGTGGCAGCCAGCAGGCTGCCGATAATCAATTTTCTATGCATCTTGCTTTCACGATATGTTGGAATTTGCCTGCTATACGCACCGAATGTTGGATGTTTCCGTGAAGGAGGGAGACGCGCCGCTCGTACCACTTTAGTCTGGCAGCCGGACTCCGTTCCACGCGAACAGCCCGCCACTGTCTTGCGGTGTAAGCCCATCGAGCACATCGAGCAGCCGCTCCGCAGCATATTCCGGCGTGAAGATTTTTCCGGTCGAAATGCGGGCGGTGAAGGGAGCGGAAAGGGCGCTCCTTACGGTGCCGGGATGGAGGGCAGCGGCGATGGCCTGGGGATGTGTCCGCCCCATCTCGATCGCGAAATTTCGGATCATCATGTTCAGTGCTGCCTTGCTTGCCCGATAGGCATGCCAACCGCCAAGCCGGTTATCGCCGATCGACCCGACCTTTGCTGAGAGCACAGCGAAGATGGCGCGTCGATCTTTCGCAAGCCGTGGCAGGACATGTTTGGCGATGAGAGCGGGGCCGATAGCATTTATCAAATAGCTTCGTGCGAGTGCTTTGGCGTCCAGGGCACGCATCGTCTTTTCCGGAGCGATTGCCGCCACCTGATCGTGCAACATGCCGGTGCAGACAAATATCAGGTCGAGCGAGCTTGGCAGAGTTGCTGCTGCCGCGGCAATCGACGCCTCATTCTCCAGGTCGAAGCTGAAGGGCACGCAGTCCGGGGCCGGGACAGATCGACCTTTTCGCGAGCCGGTGTGGACCGAACTGAACCGTCCACCTTGCGCGAGACGGAGCGCAATGGCCTGGCCGATCGCGCCACTCGCGCCGAATATCGCCGCCGTTGCGGGTCGGGCCAGATATTTGCCTGTCTCATTTTGCAAAGCAGTCATCGTGCGACGGCTCCATTGACGCTAGCGTCGATCGGTTGCGACAGCATTGTGTCAGCAAGCAGGACGCCCGAAAGCCATGCGCCCTCGACCGTCGGTGAATGACACCAGTCTCCGCAGGCACCCAAGCCTATGCCAGGATTCCAGATGATCCTGCTCGACTGCGCATAGGGCTGCGAGAACCGCCAGCGATGGGCCTTCAAAAATGTGGGGGCAGGGAGCCTGATCTGGAAAAGTCGCGCAAAGGCGTCGAGAAGATACGCGGCAGCCTCAGGCGGCGACCATTCCAGATGATCCTGGGACCAGTGGCTGTTGGCGTGCAATATCCAACATTCACCATCACCCCTTTCAGGTTTGGGCCTGTTGCATGCAACCATCGAGAAAATATCGACGTTGGTAGCGAACGGCGTTGGTACATCCAGTTGATGCGGAAATTCGACCATAACCGCCCAGCAAGGTGAGGACCTGACAGACGCGGCCTCGCGCGCAGCTTCGAGATCGTGAAGAGACAGCAGTGGTGCCGCCTGCTCAGCCGGAACGGCGATCACCACCGTGTCGAATGGACCTACGCAATCTCCCTCTGCCTGGATCATCCAACTTGAATCTTCCCTGACAAGAGATTGAACCCGGAACTCAAAATGGACGTCAAAACGCCGGCTTTGCTCGCGAACCAAGGTGGCCATTGCGGGCACCCCTACCATCGCATTCCCTGGGCCGTCGCTCCAACGCGCAACCCAGCCAGCCTTTCGCCAACGCCCGACTTCAGTTCGGAATCTGGGATCCCTTGCCGTGAACCAAGGCGCTCCCAAATCCCATGATGATGATCCAATTGCGACCGTTGTGAGCCTGCCACCGGGACGATGCCCCTTGTCGACGAGCATGATTTCACCGCAATGACGCAGCCGTCCTGCGCAGGCCAATCCTGCAATGCCAGCCCCGATGATGCCAATGCGAGGCATTTTATTGAGACTGCATGAGTGTCATGATCTCCCTACGGCTTGTGGGATCATCGCGGAAGCAGCCGAGCATCTTGCTGGTCATCATCGTTACGCCATGGGTACGTACACCGCGGCCGGTCATGCAACCATGACTTGCCTTGATGATGACAGCGACCCCATGGGGCTTGAGATTGTTCCAGATACAGTCCGCAATTTGAGCGGTAAGGCGCTCCTGGACCTGGAGGCGCCGGGCATATCCGTTCAGAACACGGGCCAACTTGGATATGCCCACGACCCTGTCCTTGGGAAGGTAGGCTATCGAGGCGGTTCCCGTGATTGGCGCAAGATGATGCTCACAGTGGGACTGGAAAGGGATGTCACGCAAGAGGACTATTTCATCATATCCTCCTACCTCATCGAACGTGCGAGAAAGATAGGTGGCTGGATCGATCTCATATCCGTTGCAATATTCTTTCCATGCACGCGTCACGCGCGCAGGCGTATCTCGAAGGCCTTCACGATCAGGATCGTCGCCCGTCCATCGCAGAAGCGTTCGGATAGCATGGTGAACTTCTTGGGGAGCTGAGAGAGGCTCTGGACCGCTTTTCGAGCTATCCTCATCGATAGGGACGAACCCGGCAGTAACGAAATTCATGACAGCTCTCGAATATCTGGCCGCCTGCCCCTTGCAAGCGATGCGAAGAGGGCATGCTAGTCAACTGAACAGGGCTCTGCGATATGACCAAATGGGAAGGAGTTGCAGTGACCAGAATATCGGATCCCAATTCTCTGATTTGCAACAGCCAGGTAGCGGCCTGAGTAGCCCCTAGATTTCTGGACGCCTTCTATCCTAATTTTGAGGACAGGAGACGACGATGGGGAAGCCCAATTTCAGCGATGAGTTCAAGCGTGATGCGG
>NZ_LUFI01000025.1:0-96713 GCF_005281675.1 Sphingobium sp. MP9-4
TCTGTCGTCGGTCATCGTCTTCTTCTCCAGGTTCGAGTTCGCATCCGAACCCTACCAGAAGATCGACGGTGGCCACCCTCTCAGGGAAACCTTCCTACACCACCCCGTGGGACACGACCAAAAGAAACAATCGAAGTTGCCATCCTGTCCGTTTCGCCGGACCGGCATTGCCTGATGCAGAAAAAAGGGGTGGGCGCAAAGAAGTGCGGCTCGCCCTATCCTCCGCATGCCCCGCCTCATCGGGCCATCCTGGCAAAAATGGCGCAGCCTCCGCCATTTCATGATAGGAGCCCCACCATGCCAGGCGATACCTTGGAATGTGAGATCGAGAGTTGAGCGCAGCCGACTTCTACCATCAGCAAGCCGCGGCCGAACGCCTCGCGGCGCAGAAGGAAATCCTGCCACAGCGGCGCCAGCAACATGAGCGCTCCGCTGAGCGATGGGAGGAGATGGCCCGGTCCGCCGAGGAGACGGAACGGCGTACCGCCATCAACGAGGCATCCAGGCAGGCAAGAGCACTGTCATGACAAATGCCTGGATTGACCTGCCTGCCGATTATCATCCGTCGGCCGAGGAGGAGTTCATGAACCCGCGGCAGCTGGAATATTTCCGCCAGCGCCTGCTCGCCTGGAAGAAGCAGATTCTCAGCGAGGCGGAAACGACGCTCAATGTTCTGCAGATGGAACAATTGCGAGAACCCGATCTCAACGATCGGGCGTCGAATGAGACAGACTGGTCGATCGAATTGCGCACGCGCGATCGCCAGCGCAAGCTCATCGCCAAGATCGCGGCAGCGCTGCGCCGTATCGACGAGGGCGAATATGGCTATTGCGAGATCACGGGCGAACCGATCTCGCTCGGGCGCCTCGAGGCGCGGCCCATCGCCACGATGACGCTCGAAGCGCAGGAAAGGCATGAGCGCCGCGAGAAACTGTCACGCGAGGGATAGTGACGCTGTATGACCGATGCGCTGCAACGCGCAGAAGCTCGCTATCCTTCTGCCTTCCAATCCAGCAGCTATCGGCGATGGGATTTCCGGCGGATCCGCGCCCCGCAATGGCGGCATGTGCCTGCATAGTCGAGGCCATCCCAACGCACCTGCGGGCGATGGGGAACATGCCGATTGAACCAGCATAGCGGCAAAGGAAATCGCACCGGACCCTCCGTTGCACTGAGGCTGTCAGCGGCGCGTCCGATCGCGCTGGCAAGTATGGAGGCGCCGCCGGACAGGGCGAACCCGATGCCTATTGCTGCGGCGGCGTCGCGCCCTGAAGCTTCCCGGCGATGGCCTGGAGACGTTGCTGCAACGCCGGATCGGATTGTGACGCGGTCGCGATCTCGTTGAACTTTTCGGGGGTCAGTCCCGCCTGTTGCACAGCGGCCGCCATCTTCGTCTGCTTGTCGGCATCGGGCGTGGCGCTATCCTGCTGGATTTGCTGCACAGCCAGCGCGGCTCTCACATATTGCTCCAGTTCCACGTCGCTGAATGTGGTAGTCGGTGTCGGAGCCTCTGGCGTCGTCGGGGCAGTTGATGGCGGCACCGCGTCTTGCGCCGATGCCTGTATGCTGCTGCCAATCAGCGAAAAGAGGCACAAGGCCGTGGCTTGCATGATCGATATGTTGGACTTCATTTCGCACTCCATCAAGGCAAGGGCTGAGCGTTTCCTATCGTCCGCAGGAATCCAACCGAACATTGGACCCACGGTGCCTTGTATGGGGTGGACCGACGACAAAGGCGCAAAAGCGCTTGCCGGCCCTGGCCGGCGGGTGTTCCAGATTTGTGGTGGGACGCTTGGAAAAGAGCTATCGTCGACCCATGACGTGGGCTGCAGGATCTATGATCGTTATCGCGTCGCCCGAACTATTGGCGACGGCATTGGCCATGCCGAACAGTTCGACGCGCCCGCCATCATTATAGACCCGTCCGGCAACCGTACCATGCAGGATCGCGTGCGCGCCTCTCTCGACCGTGAAATCGCCCACAATCGTGCCGCGAAGAATGAAGCGCCGGCCGCCGGCAAGCGTGGCGTCACCGGTGATGGTGCCGTAAAGCGCGATATCTTCCTCGATCACATAAGGGCCGTCGATGTTATTATGGACTGCCTTCACGTTCGTCTCCTTTCCATGACCGCAAGATAGAGGCTCCCGTCACCTTCGCCAAGGCGTGTCAGGTTCTGCGCCGTGTCATCTGGAAACCGCTGACATCGCCGGGAAAAGGAGAACCGGCGGCGACCGCTTTATCGATGCGCTCTATCCACCCGGCAGGCACCGCCTGCAGGATTGCTCACGCAACATGCTGGAGCATCGGGATCTCACCCGCAGCCTCGCCGTGCCGCCTCGGCAGCACCAGAGCGGCCCGCAGTCTGCAAGGCGCGAGACGTCGTGAACGAACCGCTACTCGGATCTTGGGGGCAGTGCGAAGGCCATCGTATAGTCGCCGTAGCGCGTTCCCAGCGCGCCATGGCCGCCTGCGGTGATGACGACATATTGTCTCCCATCGCGTCCGCGGTAGGTCATGGGTGTAGCTTGTGCGCCTGCCGGCAGCCGGGCCTTCCACAGGACCTTGCCGGTCCGCAGGTCGAAGGCGCGCAGATACTGATCGGTCGTCGCGCCAATGAACACGAGGCCACCCGCCGTGATGATCGAGCCGCCCAGGTTCGGCACGCCCGTCTTGAGCGGCACGCCGAGGCGCGAGCCGAAAAGACCGGTGTCGCGTGCCGTGCCCAGCACCTCGCGCCAGAGAACCTTGCGTGTTTTGAGGTCGATGGCAGTCAGATGGCCCCAGGGCGGAGCGTTGCAGGGCGCGCCGAAGATGCCGATCCAGGCTTTCACGACGGCGGTGTAGGGCGTGTTGTACTGAGTCTGAAGCTGTGCCTGCCTGGCGTTCTCACCGCCTTTCTTCTGCTCTATCAGCGCTTTCGTGCGAGGATCGTCGCGGCGCATCAACCAGAGCTTGAACGGCATCTCCATGGTGTTGACCGTCATGATGCCGCTTGCCGGATCGACCGCCGCGCCGCCCCAGTCGGTGACACCGTCAAATGCCGGATGGCCGATAATGGGTTCCAGTCCCATCGGCTGATAGGCGCCGGTGCCAAGCGCCCTGCGAATATCGATCCGGCACATGAGCTGGTCGATCGGTGTCGCGCCCCAGGTCGACTTCTCGTCCGGCGCCGGCGGGGTGAAAGACGGCATCCCGACAGAAAAAGGCTGGGTCGGCGATACGCGCACCCCGGGCGTCGCGCCATCCTGCCGCACCGGGCGCTCGACGACCGGGGCGATCGGCTCACCGGTCAGGCGGTTGAGGAAGTAGACCTGACCCATTTTCGTGGTCTGGATGAGCGCCGGGATGGTGCGACCGTCAGCGCCGCGATAGTCGAACAGCGATGGTCCGATGGCGAGATCCATGTCCCACATGTCGCGATGCACGAGCTGGCGGCTCCAGCGCAGCTTGCCCGTCGCTACGTCGAGCGCAACGATCGAGGTGCCGAACCGGTCGTCGAACGGCCTGCGGTAGCCGATCCAGTAGTCGGGCGAGGCGTTTCCGGTACCGAGATAAACGATGCCGTTGGCCGCATCCGCCGTGATCGCACCCCAGACATTGGGTGTACCGCGCGTGTATATTTCGTCCCCGCCCAGCGGCGCGATCGCATCGGCCGAGCGACCCACATCCCAGGCCCAGATCTGACGGCCCGAGACCGGGTCATAGGCGCGCACCACACCGCTGGGAATGTCGCGATTGACATTGTCGGTGATCCGCTCGCCGATGATGAGACGGTTATTCACCACCATGGGCGGCGAGGTGCTGATCTGGTCCGCCGCGCGCGATACGCCCATGTTGGCGCGCAGATCGATGCTGCCATTCTCGCCAAAGCCCCGGCACAACTGGCCAGTCTCGGCGTCCAGTGCGACCAGCCGGGCGTTGAAGGTCGGCGCAAAAATACGGCGCTGGCAAGGCGTTCCCGCCGGTGCCTCAAAATATGCGACACCCCGGCATACGAGATAGCTGTTTCCTTCGCGGGTCGCCTGCTCCCGCCAGGTCCAGCGCGTCTGCCCGGTCGTCGCGTCGATCGCCTGCACGAAGGAATGCGGCGTGCAGGTATAGAGCATATTGCCGATATGGATCGGGGTCGCTTCGGAATGATATTCCCGCTTATGCTGCTTTGCTTCGGCGACGTCCGGCAGGTCGCCGGTGCGCTGTGTCCAGGCAAGCTTCAACTGCCCCACATTGGCGGGCGTGATGTCGGCGAGAGTGGAATATCGGCGGCCGGCGAGGGTGCCGCCATAGGCCTGCCAGTCATTGTCGGCCTCGTTTCCACGCGATTGACCGGAGAGTGGCAGGACTGCGCTGGCTTCCTGGTCTCTTTGCGCACTCGCGCCGTGGCCGAAGGTAAAAATCGTGCCCGCGACCAGAAGAATGAACGCCGCCGTGATGACCGGATTTGCGACTGAACGGATTCGGAACGAGTGTCCACGAGCCGCGGTCAGCAAAACAAGGATGAGAAGTACCGTTGGCGCAACGACCCGCGGAATCAGCTGAAGCCCGTCCAGCCCCACTTCCCAGATCGCCCAGGCAATCGTGCCGATCCAGATCGCGCCATAGAGCCACCGCCCGCGACGATCCCCGCGCCCGATCAGGCCGCCGCTCGCAATCATCGCGACACCGGCTATGACGTAATAAAGCGACCCGCCCAGCCAGGCCAGAATGCCGCCGGCCACCGCAAAGTAGCCGCCCAGGATCGCAATGATCCACCCCAGAATGGCTGTCAGAAAGCGTGCCATCTTTGCCCCGCGATAAAGATCGACCTTTTGCAACGCCTGATTGTCTCGAAGGTTTCCGAACTGTGATCGGGAAATGACAGAAGTCACAATCCGGTCCGACGCGGCTTGACCAGAGAGAAGGACGAGTTCCTGGTCGTCCGATCTATTTCATCGATCTTGTGGTCTATCCCTCACACCAACATGCTGTGGCCGCGAGCAAGGCCAGTTCCGCTTCCTCAGCGATACGTCCAGCGATCAGATATCGGGCGACGGGGGGCTCTGCCTCATCGAGACCGGCGGTCTGTCTGCGCACGGACGAAACGCTCTGCAAGGCTCGCAAGCCCATCGCGGCTGAAAATCGGCACAACCGCTGACGACATTCTCGATCAAATCGTCACCCGCCCGGCCAACAGGCCGAAAAGGGTTAGCGCGAGCGCCTCCTGCATGAACGGCGCAAACCGCATGCGATGCGCGCCAATCTCCGGATCGGCGGTATAGGCGGCCAACAGCGCCTCGGTCGGCCGATCATGCGGCCAGACACCGCTGGTCATCAGCAACGCAATGGCGATGATTTTGTAGATATCGCCCTCATCAAGTTCCGGCAGCGGCGTCCGGAGCTTCGCCGACAGCGCCTCGACCGAGACGAGCACGGCCCGCTTGTGACGCAGAACGGTGTCCGTCGACACATTACGTTCCAGCACGCTCGCCTGCGCGCTTATGAGATCGCACAAGACCGGGCGAGCGGCGAGGCTCTGTGCGATCGCACCGGCGACAGCCTCCGCCCGTTCATGTGGAGGGGAGGCCGGCGAGATTGCGGACAGATCCAGATCGTCGATCCACGCCTGGAGCGCTCCATTCAGCAGCTCCAGCAGGACGGCTTCCCGGGATTCGAAATAGCGCAGCACATTCGACTTCGCGAGGCCGACGCGGCGGCTCAACTCGTTAAGGCTCACATCGGCGACGGACATGTCCTCTAGCATCGCCCAAGCCATGCTCAGGATCGTCCGGCGGCGCTCGTCCCGCTGGGTCTCGTTTCTGGCGCGCTGGAACTCCATGCCCTTCTCCTATTCGACCGATGGTCATTTGTGAACCGATCGGCGTGTTCCTGATCGCGTCCTGTCTGGCACCACCGCACGGCTCTTCATGCTTTCGTCCGCCAGGTATTGATATAAGACCATCGGTCTTTTATATAGGGGCGAGCAGGAAGCTGACTTTGGACGGACCTTGCAGAATGGACTGGAACTTGACGGACTACCAATCCCGGAAACGATGCATGTCATCCATGAACAGGCAGCGGGTCGCTTTCCTGCAGCACGGCGACGAACTCGTCCGCTGTTGACGATGGCCACGCCGCCGGAACGTTCCTGAGAACGCGTGCGGTCTCGCCTCGAACACCATCATCTCCCCAACCCGAAAAAGGATATTTCCATGTCCAGTGAACAAGCCCCCATCGGCTCGCCCTTCGGGCCTGCCAGCACCGCCGAGGACGTCATCCAGGGCATCGATCTCACCGGCAAGACCGCTATCGTGACGGGCGGCTATTCTGGCATCGGCCGCGAGGCAGTGCGCGTCCTGCTCGCCGCCGGCGCGAAGATCATCGTGCCCGCACGCAACATGACGAAGGCGCAAGAGACCGTGGCCGGACTAGACGGCGTGCAACTGGAGGCGATGGACCTGATGGACCCGGCTTCCATCGATGCTTTCGCCAAAAACTTCCTCGCCAGGAACGATACGCTCGACATCCTCATCAATTGCGCCGGCGTGATGGCCAATCCGCTGACGCGCGATGCACGGGGCTATGAGAGCCAGTTCTCCACGAATGTGCTGGGACACTTCCAACTGACCTGCGCGCTGTGGCCGGCGCTGGTCACAGCGAACAACGCGCGCGTGGTGTTCCTCAGTTCGGCCAACCACCGCGGGACAGTCATCGATGTCCTGCACGATCCGAACTTCGAACATCGCGCATATGACCCCTGGGTCGCCTACGGCAACTCAAAGGCGGCCAATATCCTGCTGGCGCTGGCGCTCGACAGCATCGGCGAGGCGCAGGGCGTGCGCGCCTTCTCTGTTCACCCGCGCGGCATCTTCGACACCGGCCTGGTGCGCCACATGGACCTTGCGATCGCCAGGGCCCACGGCATGATCGATGAAGACGGCAAGCCGATCATCGATCCCGAAAAGGGCTGGAAGACGCCTGAGCAAGGTGCATCCACCATGGTCTGGGCCGCCACCAGTCCGCTGCTCGATGGCAAGGGCGGCGTCTACCTGACCAACAACGAGGTAGGCCGGCAGCTCACCGAAGATGACGATGACAAGATCGACAACGACAGCGTCAAACCCGGCGTCAAGGACCCGGTGAACGCCGGGCGTCTGTGGCGGCTCTGCGAGGAACTGACCGGCGCACGCCTCGACTGATAGCGGCGCAATAGCATCGTGCGTCCGGAACGGCCGCCCGCTCCGTTCCGGACGACACCGACCCGCGGCTATGGCGCGTAGGCGCGCAGGAACGTCTCGACCGCGACCGAAGCATCTGCTTCCATCAGTTCAGGCGTGGCGCAGTCGATCAGGCACAAAAGCAGCTTTTGATGGCACCCCGCCAGAGTGAGGGTCGTAAACGACCGCGCCGCCACATAGGGATCATCCGCCCGCAATTGGCCGCGCGCCATGGCGGCCCCAAGAAATTGCGCAAGGAGGTTTTGCATCTGACGCGGCGCGCGATCATAAAATATCCGCCCGACTTCAGGGAATCGTGCCGCCTCCGCCAGCACCAGACGGTTCAGGGCTATCGCATCGCGCGAGGTCGCCTTGGCTAGCAGCTTGAGACCGACGTTATGCAAGGTCACACGCAGGTCGCCGTCCGTGTTGGCCAGCATCTCCAGCATCTGCCCGCGATAAACCGCCGTGACACGATCCAGCACGGCCTCGAACAACCCTTCCTTGGACGGGAAGTAGTTCCAGAGCGTCCCTTTCGAGCCGCCGACCGTTGCCGCGATGCCGGACATGGTCGTCGCCGCATATCCATGCTCCAGAAAGGATTTTGCAGCGACCTGCATGATCGATTCGCGACGGTCGTTGCGCCGCATTTCCCTGCGGCTCAATGGGC
The DNA here is from genome assembly GCF_005281675.1 of Sphingobium sp. MP9-4. NCBI lineage: Bacteria > Pseudomonadati > Pseudomonadota > Alphaproteobacteria > Sphingomonadales > Sphingobiaceae > Sphingobium > Sphingobium sp. MP9-4. Next base: position 7,862 of record NZ_LUFI01000025.1, read on the forward strand.
AAGATGAAACAACCGAAATCATCGCTCGAGCATAGGAGCAGCGGCATCACATCGCCACTGGCAACTTCAAAATGAACCCGCGCAGGTGTCCATCCGCCGGGTAACAGGCCTTTCCGTCGAGACACGCTGGCTGGCTGATCCCGGATGTCCGTATCACCTTACTGTTCATCTCAACTCTTGACGACCGGATGCGAATTGACAGCATGTCGAGACGAGCTTGCGATCCATGGAATTTACTTCCGGGCGGATCTGCATCCATCTCATCATCCAGGCGGATAGAAACAACATGAACGATATTGCGGGACGAATCATGAAAATCATCGTCGAGCAGATGGGGGTCTATCCGGACCAGGTCACCCCCGACGTCCATTTCATCGACGATCTGGGAGCCGACAGTCTCAACCTGGTCGAGATTGTCATGGCGATCGAGGATGAATTCGGTATCTCGATTCCCGATGACGATGTCGGAAAGATAGCGACCGTGCAGGATGCGATTTCCTATGTCGAAACCGCACAGGCTGGGCCGGGAGCCCGTAAATAGGCCGCTCGAGGATTGTTCGTCCACATGACCGGATTTCGCGCCCGGTGCTTCGGCCAGATTTATGCGCACCCATGGAACAGCTATTCTCCTGGAATCCGGCCCTAATATCGCAGTGCACAAATGTCACGCAAATGACGTCCTGGGAATGACCAGATTCTGTGGTCCGGAAAGAACCTCCCTCACTGCGCCATCGATATGATGCTGCGCCTGCGGGCAAGAAAAAGGCCGGCAGAATGCCGGCCTAGTCAGGAGAGGATGCCTGAAAGGCAAATATATGCTGCGCTTGCGAACGCGATTGCGCAAGCAAAAAATTCAGACGCTGAAAACTTCCATTTCGACAGATAGGATATCGCGCTTCGTTTCCGTTCGGAATGGTCGGCGCATGGTTCGCTGCAAGCCCATAAAGGGCGCCGACCACCCAGTCGGCGTAAATCAGGGGATAGCGGACAATCCTGGTTTACCGTTGAAAGCGGTGGCAATTTTTGCCATATGAAGTGCAGGAGGTATGGCCCGATGGCGACCATGAATGTTTCCCTGCCGGATCCGATGCGGGACTATGTGCAGAACCGTATCGACAGCGGCCACTATGCCAGCGTCAGCGACTATGTGCGCGACCTGATCCGCCGCGATCAGACGGAGACCGAAGATGAGCAGCGTTGGCTCAGCGACCTGGATGCTTCAATCGAACGCGGGCTAGAGGATGAAAAGGCGGGCCGTCTTTACGATCTGGGGGCAGTCTGCGCGGAAGTTCGTGCGGAAATTGAAGGGATGGCGGGCGAACAGCCACTTCAATGAATGTTTTCCTGACGCGCGACGCCCGCAATGATCTCATGGTGATCGGTCGCCACATCGCAAAAGATAATCCGGGCCGGGCGATGACTTTTATTGCGGAGTTGGAGGACGTCGCCCAGCGCATAGGCGACATGCCGCGCGCCTTTCCGCTGGTTCCACGCTACGAGCAGCACGGTATTCGGCGACGTTCCTACCGTGGCTACGGCATGCTCTATGCGGTGCGAACTGACACAATCATTGTCTACCGCATAATTGGGCCGGGCCAGGATCACGATCGCGCCCTGCGGCTGAATTGACGAGAGGGCGCCACGCGCAGGCAGGAGATTCATCTTCCCCATCAAATCGACTCGCGCCGATGCTTTCTCCTCTGGCCCCTCCAGAGCCAGCCAGATCAATCTGATGAATCTGCTGGCTCCTGTCCCTGCCTCTCCCGTTCCAGCTGCGCTTCATATTGTTCGCGCGCCATCTGACGTCCCAGGAGCCGGGCAAGACGCAGGATCGCCGCATCCGCTTTGGGAGACAGGGGCGGAGCCTCCTGCAGAGAATGCCGCCTCTTCTTCATCGCGGCGTCCGTTCCGACCGCAGGTCCACCCATGACCGGGGTCCGTAAAGAAAACAGGCATGGAGCGGGGAAGGGATGAGCGAAGGGAAGAGGATTGGGACGGACTTTTTCCGCGCAATCGCGCCGTCATGATGATGGCCGCCCGGTTCCATGTCCGACCGGCCTGTGCTATTTCCTCCCTCGGAAAGGCTCTGCACATGCAGGACGTTGATCAGATCGACCCGACACCAGAAGAGACCCTCGCGCCAGCGCCGTCGCCGCGTGCGGCTGACTGGTTCTGGCGCCCATGGTATGCGAAACTCTACTGGGCTTTGGCGCTGCTTTACTGGATCGGTCTCGAGCTGATGATCACCATGCCCTATGACCAGTGGAACATAACATTGGCCGATATGATGGTGCTGCTGATCTTCGTCTTCAATCCGATCACGGTGGTGGCGGTGCTGGGATATGGCTTCCTCAAAGCCAAGGTCGCATGCGGCGAATGGATTATAACGCCGGGACCGCCGTCGCAACGGCCAATGATTGACCCTTACACGGATCCATTTGATATACGATCTGGGAGTATCTTCCACAGACATATCGGCTTGATGAAGGATAGACATTAGGGATCCCTGCGCTCTTTGAAGCTGGGGTCTCCGTCCGCTGGGCCATGATCTCGATCCATCAACAATCGACCCGAACTCAGGATCGATGATTGTTCCATTGAAGTAAGCGGGGCAGTGACCTGCATAGTGCCGCGACCAGAATCTGCCTGTTCCAAATAACGATTGCGAAGGCCTTGATTGCCGAGAACCCCTTCGCTCAATTCCTTTGCGAACGCTTCCTCTGGGCGTCCCGAACGGGCCGCGGCTTTCTCCGCCGACGCGATGACCTCACGAACATCGTAATTCACGATGTCAATCGATGACTGTGCCGAAACAGTCGCAGCTCCCCGATCGGAGATATCCATTCCCAGCTTGCCACTCAGCGATCCGGTCACGCTACCAGAGGCTCCCGATTTGCCTTTGTCACCCTTGTCACCTGTGCTGACGCCCCTGCTAGCGGTTGCCGAGAGATCACCCGACACGTTTTGAGTATTTGAAGTCTGATGGTCTGCATTTCGAGAAAGCGATCTTTGCCACCCAGTTTGCACCATGATCGCAGTGACATCGCGCTCCAGTGTATCGGCAACCTGCGGTTTCAACCGCCAGTTGCCTCGCCGATCCATCTCGAACCCACCACGCAGCCAGTTGGCCATGGCGGCCTGACCTTCCGGGCCACTGCCCAGGAAATGCTCGATTGTGTCGGGGCCGGCCTGCTTGCCGGCCTCGAACCGCGTGCTGGTGTCATTGCGGGCGGACTGGCTGAACCCGGCGCTGCTGGAGACAAGCAGATCATTATGGGCGAAGCTGAACCGGGCATGCCCGCCATTGGCGATGGCGCCAAGCTGGCTCTCGTTGATCAGCCCGCCCCGCCACATCTGCGCTGCGAGTTCCGGTGTCAGGTTGAGGCTGAGGTCGCCATTCTGATCCATGGCGATCTGGCGCCTGGACATTTCGACGCCATGCGCACGCAGCAGCGCCTGGGTACGGGTAAGGCGCTCCCTGTCGACAATTCCGGTCAGACGCTCGTTCCGCGCGCGATCGGCGATGCCTTCCGCGCCGCCCTCGGCCATATCGACCTGGTTGCCGGCCGTACCGGCGAGCGCGCGGATGAAAGAATCGAGGCGAGCCGCTTCCCGGACCGATACTCCGGCGGCCGCCGCGCCTTCGGCAAAGCCCGCATTATCCGCCTGCCGCCGCTGCTCGCCGATCTGGGCATTGCCGCGTACCCCGTCGGGCCCGATCTCGCGCTGCGCGTCGAGCTTGCCCGACCGCTCGGCAAAATCATAGCCTGCAGCCTCCCGCGTGCGCCCATAGACGCTGGTGCCCTCACGCGCCGCCTCCGCGGTCGCGCCATCGGCCGTGCCGACCTGCACGGCGGCGTTGTAACTCTCCAGCGCGCCCAGGACCTGCGCCTCGTTGCGCCCGGTCGCGCGCGAGAGTTGGCTGATCGCGGTCGATCGTGCCTCGCCTGACAGCGCATTGATGAACCCGATGCGCCGGCTGGTTTCGGTGACAGAGAGACCCAGCATGGCCGCAGCCTGCCGTTGTCCCTGATTGCCGCCGGTTCGATGCGCCTGCTCGGTCGCGACATTGCCTCGCTCGACGGCGGCAACTCTGTCGCCCGCATAGTCGCGCCGGCCTTCCATCGCGCCCACCTGCGTCTGCGCCGCGGTCAGGTCATTGCGCAGCATCTGCTCCTGATCGAACGCATTAGCCGTCAGCTTGGCGAACGTCGGATCAGCGCTCGCCTGGGCGATGACCGTCGATGCCTTGAGCGCGGCATCCTTCGCATCATAGCCGCTGCGCTCAAAATGCCGCTGCGCGCCGGATTGCATCATGTCATAGGCTTGGCTGTCGCCGAACGTCTTCCACTGCACCATATTCTGCGCGAAGGCTGCAAAGGCGCGTTCGCCGCCCTGGCCTTGGCCGAAATAGGTGGTGCCAAGCTTGCGCAGGGCATCGCCCTGAGCAAAATTGTGGATCGCCGAAGTCGCGGCATTGGCGCGTACCGCGCGCGCAGTCGCCGGATCGCTCAGATCTCGGCCCACAAGGGCAGGGGAGAGCCCGCCCAGTTCCCGCGCAGCGTCCGCCCGGCCGAGGCCGAAGGCTGCAGTTCCCGCCGCGCCGCCGCCCTGTTCGCCGAGCACGGATCCGGCCGACGCGAAGCTACGGTCCAGACCGAAGCTGCTGCGCTCGCCAAAATCGCCGAAGCCTGAGGATGCAGCGCGCCGCGACATGGTACCGCCGGCCGAGGCCTGCGCCTCCAGGGCCGAGGCATAGCCCTCGCTCGTTCCGACGGTCGCGGCCGCCATGCTGCCCTGACCCTGCACACCGAGCATGCCGGAGGTGAAGGCAGTGAACATGTTGCCCGAGAAGCGGAAGACGGTGAAGACGAAGGCGCCGGCAAGCCCTGCCGCGGCCGTCCGGAACGACCCGAAGATGGCAAGCGCCTTCATCGCCGCCGAGGGCGCGAGGATCCAGCTATCGGCGGCGACATTGGTCGCCCGCAACTCGGCCAGGACGTCCATCGCCCGGCCGAGGGTGAGCTGGTAGATGCCGGCATCGATGACGCCCCAGAGCGCGACGAACACGAAGAGGCCGAGCGCGAAGCTCGCGACCCTGAGGTTGATCGGCGTCAGGATGAAGAGCAATGCGATTGGCATCATCATCAGCATGATCGCGAAGACCGAGGCGCGGATGGTCGGCATCCATTCGTTGGCGGTCGAGAGCGTGGCGAGTCCGTTGGATTCGATCGCCCGGTTGGCCATCACCCGCGCGGTTGCCGCCGGGGAATCCTCGAACAGGACGTCGCCGACGGTCTGGCCGAGCAGGATGTTGGTCAGGAACTTCTGCCGGCTCATGGAATGACCCAGCATCATGTCGCCCAGCGCATCGATCTGCTGGCGACAGCGATCGCGCTGGGCCGCCTGGGTCACGTCGAAGCCGGTGCGCGCGCAGACCTGGTCGCTATAGGCGTCGAACAGCGTGCTGTCCGACAGGCGATCGGCGATATAGCCCCATGCAGCCTCGCAGCTCATCGTCGTGCCGGCCTTGTCGCTCGCTGTGTACACGGTCGAGAAGGTTGCTGGCCCTGCCATCGCCGCGAAGGAGGCTGGAAGATCGGTCGACGTCCGGAAGAGCTGATCGTCGTCGACCCCATAGGCCGGCGACACGCGGGCGACCGGATAGCATTGCCGCACATAGTCCTTCACCGTCGCATCGAGGAAGGTGTCCACGATCGGGCTGCGGGGACTGACGGCGTTGAGGAACAGGTCGAAAGCATGACCGCCGGCGCCAAATTCCAGCTTGGCATTGGGATCGGTGGTATTGTCGTCGATCGTCTCGGCGAGCGCCCGCTCCATAAGATTGGTGACGCCGGCGACCAGTACGATGAGGTTGGGGACGTCGCCGACCGGCTGATAGGCGTTGCGCACCCGGTCGTAGATGTGGATCGTGCCGGTCGTAGCGATCATCCCGGCGAACAGGCCGATGCCGATCAGCATCTGGAAACCGAAGGCGACCAGCCCCATGCCGGAGCCCTTGATGCTCGCCAGCACTGCGCCCAACCCGATCCCGGCAACTGCGATGATCACGACCAGCGTCTCGTAGCGCGGGTCGCCGAACATCATCGCGACCAGGTGGAACGCATCGACGGTCTCCGAGAAGCCGTCCCATGTGTGATAGCTCGCATCGATCGCCAGCGCGGGCGTCGCGCCCAGACACCCGACAAGGGTGAGGATTAAGCGAATGATTTGACGCATGGCCCGCCTCACCGGTTGCGATTGGCATTGGCGCCAGCGGCGTCGCGGGCATCGCGATCACGCTGGCGGACCACTCCGGCATAGTTGGCCGAGAGGTTCGCCTGGTTCATGGCGGCCATATAGGACTGGCGCATCTGCGCGCGCTGGCGCAGCACCTCGTCTCGCAATTCGCGCAACTGCTCGATGCCCTTGGTGAGGATACGCGTCTGGCAGATGTTCGTGTTCTCAGCGTCCGAAGCGCCCGCCGTCGTCACACCGCGTTCGGCATTCTGCAGCGCGAAGTCGATCGAGCGGGTGAGGTCATTCAGCATCTGATAGGCGAGGGTGAGCGCCACCAGTTCATCGGTGTCGGCGATGACGCTGTCGGTAAGCCCCTGTCGCACGCCCCATTCGAGCAGGCGATAGACCGGTAGTGTCCGGACATTGGCGACAAACTGCTTTTCCTCCGTGGTCAGCGCCGCGCGCGTCCGGATCTTGACGGAGATCGCCTCCATCCGCTCGCGCGCCAGGATGAGCGCGCCGCGGCCCGCGCCATTCACCGAACAATCCGCAGCGGTCGCGGGGATGTTGAGCGCACGCGTCGGCACGCGACCGGTCAGGAAATCGTCGGCGCTCTCGGTATCCTGGCGCGGGCAGGCGGGAATGGCCGAGAAGAGCGGCACCTTGTCGTTCGCATCCCAGCGCATATAGACGTCGCCGACCCGGGCCCGCATGACGCCCGCCCAGTCGGATGCGCCGACGCGCGCGGCGGCGTGCGCCAGCAGCGATCCGGTCTTGAAAATATCCGTCACCTCGGTCGGGCAATTGGCGAGCGCTTCCTTCAAGTCCTCCGTCGGATTACCCTTGTTGGCCTGTATCTTCTCGCGGCTCTGTTGCCAGCTATTGGCATAGCCTTCGCGGATGGACTTGTAGCCGGTCATCTCCTCGACAATGCCCGACATATTGTCGTCGCCCTTGGCGATCTGGACCATGCGATTGGCGAGACGGCAGTCGTTCACCTGAATAGAGTTCAGGAAATTGGTCGCCGCCTCCATTTTTGAAATAATATTGCCCATCTTCTCATCCAGCGTTTCCAGAAGATACTGGAAGGCGACGGCCGGGGCGGCTTGCAGGATGGTCTCCAGCTTCTGGACGAGATAATCGGGATCGAGGAACGACATACCGCCAAGGAACATGTCGATGCCGCCGCAGCCCGCCTTCACCTTGGGCAGCGTCAGACTCATCAGATAATCGTCATGCACATCGACCCGGCCGGACATGCCGCCGGCGGTCACATAGCCGCGTGTCTGGTCCTCGAAGCTGCCGGGCGAGGTATAGGTGACATTATCGAACCAGCTCTCGGCCCAACCCTGGGCGTGGGCCGGGACTGTCTGGCCGCATGAAGCTGCAATCAGGCAGAGCGCGAGGAACGGGCGGCGTATATGATAGGCCATGACAGGTTTCCTGAAGGCAAGAGTTGACGACACAGCCCCGGCACGATCAGCGTCCTTTCCGATTGGGAGAGGCGGGCGCCCTCACGCCGACAATTCCCGTAAATTTCGACATGGCGCGCACACCCACCGCGGCGCGCGCCCCGGTCAGCATCCGGGCGGCAAGCCAGGCGTTGCGCGCAATATTGGCGCCATGGTCGGTGCCGATCGCGATCGGCACCATGCGGCCTGGATCAGCCAATGGCCGCACCCATGCGACCGGGTGTCCGACCCAGGGAAGGCCAAGACGCCCCGATCGGAGCGCTGCCTCATCTTGTCGCAACGTTCGGACCTGCCAGCCATAGCGGCCGCGGAATGCGAGAAGCTTCGTCCAGAGGTCGCCGCAGGGCAGGCAGCCGGGCGCCGTGCTTATCTCGATCACATAAAGCGATGCCTGGCCGCGCAGCATGGTCTCGAAGTCAGGCGGAAAATCGCGCGTCATCGGCACGCGGGAGAGCCACAGGCGCATGTCCGCAGCCGTCGATACCGGATGGATGGCCGCCTGCCGTGCGACGTCCCGGTCTGCCTGCTGAGCGAGGACGCTCGCCGGCAGCAGCATCAGTGACGCCAGCAGCGAAACGCCGCAGGCCAGCGTGGAACCCAGGCGCCTCACGGCCTGCGATCCCTGGCATCGATAAGATCGCCGCCGATCACGCGCGGATCGGTCGAGGAGACCGGGCCATTGGCCAACGCATCGAAGAAGCCGTCTTCCTCCCCCGCGCCGGTCAGCCACTGCTCGGGGCGTATATCGCCGCTCAGCAATCGCACGGCCTGATAGGCCATCTGCGCAAGATTGGGGTAAGTCTCGACCCCTGCGGCAATCACCATGCGCTGGGGACTGCCCCGACGGATGACCATGGTGGTCGGCGTCACCTCCACCCCGAAACGCTGCTTGAGGTCGGGCCTGCGATCGAGATCCATCAGGCTCACCTGCCAGCCCATGTCATCCTGGAACCGCTGGACGATCGGCCACTGCACCTTGCAATAGCCGCAGGATTCCCGGGCAAACATGACGAGCGCAAATTCCCCGGCGTGCGCCCGCAGATATTGGCGGCGCACCTGATCCTTCTGCGCGCCCAGCGCATCGCGTGCCTCGCCGACCATCGGGTTGGCAGCCTTGGCATTGAGTTCGGGATGGGTGAGCATGGCAAGCTGGGTGACGCCGGCAAAGGCGCGGGCCTTGCGCCGGGCAAAATCCTGCAGCCGCCAGAAATCGGCGACCGCGTCGATCGTGAGGACGGTTGCGGCATAGTCGCGCTGCTCCACGATGAGCTTCGCGATCCGGGGCGGCGACCATTTGGCCAGTTCCACCATCGGAGGGATGACGGGCTTTGGGACCGTCTCTTGCCGCACCTCTTCTTCAGTGCCGGATTTGGGTGTCTCGTACCACCAGTAGCCCCGCGCCGTACGATCGCCCGCGCTCGCAGGCGCCGCTTGCGCGCACGCAGGACCGGCGGGCAGGAGCAACGCCATGCCCAGGATGAGCATGCGCTTCACAGCAACTTCTCCATGCGCGTGAGCCGCTCGATCGCCACCGGGCCATAATAGCGGCTGTCATATCCGTCGGGATGCCGCGAACCGACGAAGATCATCCCCTCGGGAATGCGCGGACTTTCCGGCTGCCAATGCATGAGCGCCTTGCCATTGCGCGCCGCAGGCTTGCTGACGCCCATCAACCTGCCATTGCAATAGTACCAGCCATTCGCGATCAGCCCGCCAATCCCATGCTTCTCGACCATGCTGATCCGGTCACCAGGCAGGCAGAGCGCATATTTGGTGATGGCGACGGGCTTCGGGCCGGCTACGGGATCGGACAATGTGAAGGATATGAGGTCGCCGCGATGGATCGGACCGGGAGATCGATGGACGACCCATGCGTCGATCGACGGCGTCATGACCAGGGTGATCTGCGGCATCGCCCACCAGGCAAAGAGACCGATGGGCAGCACGATGCCATAGGCCTTGAGCAGCTGGGCAGGCCGCGCCGGTTGCCCAAGACCGCTTGCGCCGAGCGCCACGGCCGCCCGGAGCGGCAGATCCTTGAGTTCGCGCCAGAGGCGGTTACCGGCGCGCCAGGTGAGCAAGAGCATCTCGCACCTCCTCCTTGCCGCCAAGGCGGCCATATTCCTCGAGCAATCCCGATAGGGCAGCGTCGCCCAGCACGATGTGCGCGGCGCGCGGGCTGGCCTCGTCACGCTCGCAATAAGGGAGGGTCGGATCGCCCGGGACCATCGCTAGCGCGGGCACCTGGGTGACGCCATGCTGGCGGAACACCAGGGGATCGACGATGACCTGTACGTCGCGCATTGCGCAGGCAGGGCCTTCGCAACCGGGATCGCGGCGCAATATGGCGGCCGACAATTTCGCCATCGGCGCGACCTGCCGCATCCCGCCCGGCATGCCGCGGAAGGCCATCACGCCGCCGGCGCGTTCGAGCTGCCCGGCATAGGTGCGCAGCGTCTCGACCGGCATGGACGAGGAAACGAACAGGACGGGAACCCAGCGTTTCGCACCACCGGTGGATACGACGCCGGCCAGCGCTGCCTCTTCGGGCTGTTCAAGGCCCAGGGCCTGGGCGATACGACGGCTGGCGGCCTCCCGCTCGATGGCCAATGCATCGCGGGCCGCCGCGACATCGGCCTCCACCTGTTTCGCCATGGCGGGATCCGGCTTGCGCCTGTTGATCGCCTCGAAAGCACGGCGCTGCGCGGCGGCATCGGCTTTGGCCGGTAGAGCTGGTGAAGAGGGATGGGCGGTCTTTGCTTTGTCGGCGGCGCGCTTCACGCGCTCCATCGCCGCGCCGCCCTTATCCTGGATGCGCGTGCGGGCATTGCCGTCCCGCTGCTGACCAGCCGTATCCTGCAGTTCGCTCGCTCCGACCAGCAGCGGGGCGAGGGCAATGGCTGCCAACAGGCGCGCGCGCCTAGTTGTTGATCGTCTGCATATAGGCATCGATCTTGTCCTTCATGTCGATCTGGATTTCGGATTGGGCGCGCGCCTCGACTTCCGCATAATATTCCGACAGGTCCATTCGCGAGAAATCGAGCGCCTGGAACTCCTCTGGCGTGAAGCCCCGGCAATAGGGCTGCTTGGGCGTACCCCAGCCGATCGCGCTGAAAGCCTTCAACTGCGGCCGGCCCTGCTCCTGGATGATCCGGCCGAGCTTGGTGTTGAAGCAGCAATGGCCGCGGGCCTTCTGGACGCAGATGCCAAGGATCTTCGAGGAGCAGTAGCTGCCGACCTCATGGCACATGCCCGACCCGCGCAGCATGCCCACTTCCATGTCCTGCTGGTCGCAACCGGAAAGCAGGAAATCCATCATGAAGTTGATGGCGAGGCTGATCGCGATCGATGTGGGGTCAATGCCGACGACGATCGCATTGGCGCCGGCGCTCGCGGCCTGGCCCGCCGTCGCGCCCGCCTTGAACGCGCTATAGGCCGCTTTCATGCCGGTGAACACGCCCTTGGCAACGGCGATCTTAGTGCCGATCGACGAGATCGAGCCACCCATGCCGTCCTTAACGATCTTGCCCTTGTCCTTGCAGCAATTCGAAAAGGTGGTCTTGAGACCGGCCGGGCGGCACCGCGCGGCGCGGCCCGAGAAAATCTCGATGGTGCCAAGACAATTGCCGTCGGCATCGACGCCGCCATCCGCCTCGACACCCGGATCGTCGACGACCGGATCATCGACGATCGGATTGGCGCTGGTGTCGATGCAGGCATTGGGCGAACAGGTCGGCGCGCCGCCGCTGGCCGGCACGGCGCACGCATATTGATCGCCGAGCGGGCAGTGCATCGCCCCGGCCACATCCGCCTCGCAGCGCGTTTCGCCGATCGGGCACATCCATCCGCCCGAGCCGGTCAGATGGCAGCTCGCCGTCTCGCCGTCATCGGCCGCATCGCCATTGCCATTGAGATCAACCGCGCACAGCTGCTGGGCCATGGCGGTCGCTGGTACCAGCGAAAGGCTCGCGCCGACAAACAGGAGCGTGGCAAGAAGGGCGCGCACCGGCGTCATCGCACGGCACCCGTGCAGATCATATCTGCTCCGCCCAGACGCACTGTCTGCATCATCACCACCGCTTCGGGGAAATCGTCGATGCAGCCGCAGCCCTGCACCAGTTCCTCGCCCTCGCCCGCGGGGCAGACATTGCTGTCCTGGCAGGCGTGATAGAAAAAGTCCCAGCCCGTGGGATTGGTCTGCTTCGAACCGGTCACGCCATCGGGAGCTGCGGCGCTATTGGCCTGAGCCTTGCGCGTCTTGCAGATGGGCTCGCAGGCATTGACGCTGCCACGATCAGGCAGCGTGAAGGCGCGGGTCGTGAGGCTATGGCCGCCATCGCCCGTCCGCACCCGGTCCGCCAGCAGCGTCTCGGTCGAATGATCGATGATATAGGCGCCGCGTGACAGATCGGGCTGAGGGACTGCACCCTGATCCACCGTGCAGGCATAATCGCGCTGGCGCGCGAAGAAATCGCGGCTGACCTGCATCGCGCAGGCGCCGGTACCGATCACCCGGGTCTGGGGGAGGGGGCTGAGCCCGGTCCTGACACCATTGCGGAAGGTGGTGACGCCGTCCACTGTTTCGTCAGCAAGACGGCACGCATCGTTCGCGGCGTAACCCGAGCACAGATCAACAAGCCGCTCACTGACCTCGCAGTCGGTATTGGCCTGGATCTCGACGATCACGTTGCCCCACCGACCCCCGCCGCCGCCACGCACCCGCGCAGACACGGTGGTCGCGCCAGCCTTCACCTGCGAGGTGATGTCGATGGGCGAATAATTGTACCAGCTGCTCCCGCTGATCCGGCAGTCGCCGGAAGGGATGCCATTATCCATCCACACGCGCTTGCCCGCATAGCCGACGGCGACACCATTAACGCGCGCTTGCACCCAGTCGTCAGCGCTCATCTCGACGATACGCGCGGACGTCATGCGCTCGGGCGCGATGGCCGTGAAGATTGCCGAATAGACGGGAGGATTGTCGCCGCAGGCGCCTTCACCCCGAATCTGATAGCGGCGGCACCCTTCGCCGCAACTCCAGCTTGACGCAATGACGCCGCTCGCCGCGACGATGTCGTCGAACTGCCAGGCCTTGATGCTGACCTCGCGTTCGATCGTGCAGGATCGCACCTGCTCGGTCTTGCCGACGCCGGCGGGCGAGCCCTTCAGGGACTGGAACACGCTGCTCCCCTGCGCCGCGGCATAGGCATCGCCGGCGATGACGCCAGGATTAGCCTTGTAGGCCGTTGCGCCAACCTGGGGTTGCGACGCACAAGAGGTGGTCTGCGCACCCGTATAGCGGATCACGGGGCCTTCGATGGAGGCCTGGGCGATGCCGATGCGCGGATCGCTCGTGGTGAGCGCGCCCACGACACCGCCACCCAGATCCTTGAGCACCGAGGCCATATTGCCCCAGACGAGATTGCTACCGCAGCTATTGTTGACGCAGTAACAGCCAGCAAGATCGGTCAGCTCGACCTCGGTGAGCTTGAGCGATCCCGACGCGGCCGTATCCCAGCGGAGGAAGCGGCAGGCATTCCAGGTGCCCGGCGCACAGGAAATGAGCCCGTTGGCGCAGATCCCTGAAACCGGAACAGGGACTGTCATCGCTTCATCGAAACTGCCGTCGAGATCGCGGTCGCGCGAAATGCTGAGCGTTCCGATATCCCCGCTTGCATTGGGCTGTGCGAGCAGTTCGAGCAATGTCGCGCTTTTCTGGCAGACGAGGTTGGGCGAGAACGTCTTAGAGGAATCGACCGTGCTGATCGCCTCTCCGGCCAGGCCCGGCGTCACATAATTGCCAAGGATCGCGTCGCTGTCAGCACTCTTCGCCCGGGCGGCCTCGGCCGCAGCGCGGGCGCGATCCTCAGCCGTCTGGGCATGAAGCGCTACGGGCAGGCTGAGCGCCGCCATCAGAAGCAGGGCGCGCTTCTTCATGGCCGAATCTCGCTCGGAATGATCCGCCGGGATCCCCGCCGCAGCCGGAACAGGAGCGTGGATGGAACCGGGCCGGGCAGTTCCGCCCGAAACACGGCCTGTCCTTCGAAAACGGTCAGCGTGGCCACGACGACATGCGGCGAGGAGGGGGGGACCGCATCATCGTTGGTTGTGGCCACGCCGACCGTCCGGCCGGCACCGCGGGGGCTATGCGGCACCGGTCTAGCCGCGCGCGTTCCGCCTGGCTCCATGGGGTGACGGGAAGGCCATCGGCTAATCCCAGGCGTACGAGCGCGGATCTGGTGAGATAGAGGGCTCATGGCGTCGAGATTCCGGCGCAGCAGATCGTCTTCTCGAACAGCATGAACTGGGCATTGTCCTTGCCCGGCGCATGTTTGCCGCTGGTCCAGAGCGCGCCTGGCCGGCCGACATTGACGCACTGGCCGCCCTTGACCGGCTCCATCAGCTGGAACTTGTAGCGGCTCTTGGTCCAGACCGGCTGAGGGATGAACGAGCAGCCGTCCGCCGAACTGATGGTGAGCGCGCCGAGACGCCCCATCATGAAGACGCCGCGCGCGGCGAGCCCCGCCCAGGCTTCGACACTGTCTCCGAAATGGATATCGCCCGCCACCGGATAGGTCGCGCCCCAGGAACCCATGCACCAGAAGAGCGGATCGACGACCTTGCCGGCGGCTGCAGCGGCACTGTCGGCCATGCAGGCTAGACCTGCGGCCGGATTGCCGAAGAGGATCGCCTCGGGCTGGATGATCGCGCCCAGCGTGGCCGATTGCCAGGTCGGCAGCACTTCGGTGATCAGCGCCACATCGAAGCCATTATCCTCGATGCACGGCAGGTCGGTGAACATGTCGAGCATCTTCCAGACCGGCGCGATATAATAGTGCATCTGCGCGAACATCTTGGCGGTGTTGGTGCCGTCCGAGATGCTGGTCTGGCTGCCCTGGAGCCTGCCGCCGGTCGGCATGATGTCGGCGCCGAGCGCCACCATGCACCCCGGTTCGGTCACCACGTCGACCATGCGACCCGGCGACCAGAAGCTCACCTTGACGCCGAACCAGAAGGTTACGCCCTTGCGGCAGGCGCACAGCGGCTTGGAGGCGGACTGGGCATCGAGCGCCTTGCCAAGCGGATCACTCGGACCCACCTTCACGCCGCCGATGGTGATCGGGAAAATGCAGTTCCAGCGCACTTTGGTGATCGGATTGAACACCGTGCCCGCCTCGCATTTGGAGGCATGGGCCGGAGCCGCGACCGCCAGTGCGGCAAAGCCGGAGCCCAGCGCGAGCAATCTGCGAAACGACAATAGTTTCATCGCACTGCCCTCCGGTCAGTTTTGCGCCTGTCGACCTCGGTCAGCACCAGCTTCTGCCCGGTCTGCGCGACGATCACCGGCGCGACCGTCAGGCCAAGCCGCGCCTTGACGCGTTCCTCGAGCAGGAAGAGCGCCCTGCCGTGACGCTCGCCGAGCGTGATCGCGTCGGCATCGCCGGGGCCCCCGGCCGCCAGCAGGATGAAATCGGCCGGCCGCGCGGTGCGCAGCGCCCAGGCGAGGTCGCGCGGATGGACCACGATGAGCCGCTGCGGGAGCGACACATAGGCGAGGGGATTGAAGCTGTAGCCCCTCGCGTAGAGCAGCTTGCCGTCCGGAAGCCGAATGTCCTGTTCGAGGGTATAGAAGGGCACGACCGTCCGGGCCCTGTCGGCCTGGGCGATCCCCAGCGTCGCCGCCTTCATCGCCGACCAGTTCTTGCGCGGTCCGAAGGCACTCTTCATGTCGGGGACATGCGCGGCCCGGCCCTCGATCTCGCTCAGCGCGTCGGTCTCGGCGATCGGCCAGGTACGCCCGATCTTGCTGATCGCCGCCATGCTCATCGAAGGCGTCAGCACAGCCATAGTCGTCGCGACCGCAGCGAGCAGGGGCAGGAGAGGACAGCGACCGAAATGCCGATGCAGCGAGCTAGCGACCATGGCGCCGTCTCCACCAGGGATGAGAATTCTCGCGATCCTCGCCGATCGCGGCGCTGATGAGCGCCGCCATCGCGACGATCGCCGTGACGGCCACGAGAATGCGGAACAGGGTCGGCACGGCCGGGAGCTGCCAGGCGATGAACGACTGCACCAGGAGCAGACCCTGGCTGCCGATCATGAGGCGGATCGGTCCCGGCGCGGGCGTGGAGGAGAAGATGCCGTTCATGGCCGCCCGCCTCCTCGAATAGGAAGGCCAGGATGCACCGGGCAACCGCGGGCCAGCCAATAGCCGTACAGAACCGGACCCAGGCAGGAGAAGACGAACAGCAGCCTGGGATAGGCAGCCAGTTTATCCCACCAGACCAGCCTGACGACGATGATCCCCAAAGCCAGCAGCAGCTGGATCGCCAGGCACATGCGCCGCGACCAACGCGCATCCTCTTCCTCGCGCGCCTTCCAGCATTCATAGGTCTCGATGCTGATCATCGATCGGCCGGTTCCGGGCTCGAATGCCGATGCTGAAGAGAACATGTCGGTCATGCGGGCCTCGCCTTCGCCTCTTCCGGCTCGGCCGGACGCAGGCGGCAATAGAGCCTGAACCCGGCTTCTTCGATGACAGGCCAGAGGCAGACGATGCCAAGCCACAGGCCGTAGAGCGTGACGGGCCAGCCGATCAGGAACATGAACGGAATGAGCGGGACAACGGCCCAGCAGCTTTGCAGGAGCGGACCCAGAACGGGGTGTCTGGCTTGCTTGAGGAACCCGGCGAGCAACTCGTCAGCCGTCTTGAGGCTGCGTGTGCATTCGCCATTGGCCTCGTGAAGCGTCAGGATCGCGCGACCCAGAAAATCATTCTGGCTCTCTCCAGGATAGCGCTTGCACCGGCACATCGCACCGAAGTCCTCGATCATCCTGGGCGTGAACGGTTCGATCCTGTCCGTCATTTGTGCCTCCATTTCCGCAAGCGCGAGAGAAGCATCCCGCATGCACCCGACAGGCCGATCAGCAGCATCCCGCTCGCAAAGCAGGCGGCCGCCACGATGAGTCCCGTGCGAACCGTCCGGAGGACAGGCTGGTCGAGCGCGATCCCGGCCGCGATGACGACACTGCCCATCATGCAGGTCTCGATCGCCACCAGCCGCAGGCGCCACTGGAAGGCGGCCGCTTCGGCGCGCTTTGCAACACGCGCCTCGATCAGCGCCTCGATTGCCGGATCCTTTTCCCACTCGAGCGCGAGCTGGTCGGGATGGGGAAGGGCCTTGTGTGTCATGCGACCCTCCAGCCTTCAGGGCCGACGCCGCCCAGCACCTCGACCGGATCGACGCCGGCCAGTTCGCACACCGCCTCCAGCGGATTGCGGCCGGCCCGCACCAGCGCCTCGAAGGCGGCGACCTCATTGGGCGCCGAGGTGTTGATCCAGTAGCTGAAGGGATCAACCACCAGCCGCGCGATACCGAGCCCGAGCGGGCTATCGATGAAGACCTCGCTATAATGGGGCTTGGCGTTGCGGACCGATTTCAACAGGTCGAGCACGAACCCCGAATAGTCGAGGATCTTGTTGTCGACCGCCTTGTCATAGGTGGAGCCCTGCAGCAGGAATTTGGTCGCGGCATTTTCCAGGATCACCTGGCCCGTGCCGCCGAAGAGCATGAGATCGTTCATGCTCTGGAGGACGATGCCGAAACTGCCCTGATATTTGCGCGCGCGCCGATAGCCCTGGCCGAACGCCTCGGCGAGGCGCGAGAGATCCTGCCCGTCGCTGCGCGTCATGAACTGCGCGGCCTCGTCGCACAGGACGAAGCGGGGCTTGTCGCGCGCCGAGAGATAGAGCTCCTGGGTGACGGCGTTCACTACCACCATCACGACCACATTGAAGAGGTCCGGAAGAGCCTTCAGCCGTTCGAGTTCGAGCACCACGAACTCGTCGCGGGAGATATCGAAGGTGGAGGGGCCGTTGAAGAAATGGCCATAGGCACCCTGCGACCCGAAATCGCGCAGATTGAACGCGAGTTCGCGCGCGACCGGCACGAGATGATCGACCCGGTCGAGATCGGAGACGGCATTGTCGGGATAGCGGCCGAGCCAGTCGCGCACCGCGTCGATGCCGTCTACGCCCCGTCCGCTATCGACCGTCCATTGCACGGCGGACTTGAGAAGGTTCCATTCCGACGTGGTGACGGGCTTGCGCGTCGAGGCATTGGCCATCTCGGCGACGATCGCGACCGCCATGGCGATCGCCGACTGCTTGTCCTCGCCGTCGAGCGCCAGTCCCATGTCGAAGGGGTTGAGGACGAGGCGCTCCTCGCCGATGTCGATGTAGCGCCCGGAACAGAGCGTGCAGAGTTTCCTGTAGCTGCCGCCGATATCGATGATGCGGATGAGCGCGCCTTGCGCATAATATTGCTGGCAGAGATTATTGAGCAGGAAGCTCTTGCCCGCGCCCGACTCCGCCGAGACAATGAAATTATAATTGTTGATGCGCGGATCGAAGAGATCGAGCGTGATTAGCTGGCCCTTGCGCCCGACATAGAGCAAGGCCGGGCGGCCACCGCCGCGAAAGTCGGTCTGCACCGGGGCCATCAAGGTCGCCGCCTTGACGGGCATACGGAAGTCGCGCTCCAGCAGCTTCAATGTGCGCTTTTCCGGGTAAAGTCCGAAGGGCAGGCTAGCGGCGAGCAGCACCGGCAGGAGATAACTTTCCTCCTGCACCATGAAGGGCAGGGGTTCGGATTCCCATAGCCGCTTGGCCCGCGCCGCCATCTCCCGCGCTTGCGCGCTGTCGCGGCCGAACACCCACATGGTCGGGATCACCGAGACGAACCGGCTGTTCGACGCCTCGTCCAATATCCAGCCGATCTCCTCGATCTGCTTGCCGACCTCGACCGCGAAGCTGCCGGCCGCCTTCTGCGCCGAAAGGATCTGCGCGCGCTTGTGGATCTCGAACTGCGAATGATCGAAGAGGACCGAAAGACAGTAGAGGAACGGTCCGCCGATCTGGTCGCTGTCCTCGGCGCTCCCGCGCATGCCACCCATGAGCCGGTTGGCGCGCTCGGCGGTGATCCGCCGCGCCGGTGCCTTGGGCGTGAGGCATCGTGCGACCTGGTTGCCCAGAAAGACTTCGGGCCCTTCGAAAAAGAGGTCCGGTCCTGCCTCGATGATCTGGCGCGCAACTGAGGGCGCGGGCATGCCGCCGACGCTTTCACTGAGGAACACGCCGGGCGCGGGGGCAAAGACTCCGTTGAAGATCCGGCGATAGAAGCTGACCAGTTCGTCCGGCGGCAACCGCCGGATGCCCATCTTCGCCAGCTGCTCCTCGACCTGGCGGCGAAGATCGGCGCCGAGCTTCACCCGCGTCTTGATGACGAGGAACAGCCGGAAATCGCGTACCGGGATCGAATGCAGCGCATCGAGCCCCCTGGTTCCGCGACGCAGATAATCGGCCGTGCGCCGGGCCGAGGCCTGGACCAGCGGGTCCGGTCGCACCTTGAGGTCGAGATAGGCGTCGAGCGCCGGATCGATCAGCGGATCGGCGAAGGTGATGAGCTGGAGGACCGTGCCTTCAGGGAAATGGATGTTGAGAAGACCCAGCAATGCCTGCTGGACATGGGCGAACATATAGGCGGCGGGCACGAGTTCCCAGGCCTGGCCCCAGCCATCGTCGATGCACAGGAAGGCTTCTTCTTTCTCGACCCAGGCGACCATCGGCAGGAAGTCCGAATAGGCGTCGCGGGTCACGGCGGCGCGCAGCCGCTGATAGCTGAGGGTCTTGTGGGCGGCGTTCGCGCTCATGGCCGCTTCTCCGGTTCGATCGCCATCGGCGCGGCCTCTTGCGTCGGCGCGTCCGCGGCGCCGGGCTCGGGCGCGCGCATCGTGCGCAGCACGGGCGGGGCAGGGCTGCGTCCACCCGGCTCGACCAGATAGTCGCCCACGACCCAGGCCGGCCGATTGAGGATCGAGTAGACATAGCGGGCCATGTAGAGCCGGTCGGGCCGCTGCTTGTCGGCATAGGGCAGGATCAGCGTGCGGATCGTGCGCGATGGGCGGAGCATCGGCGAACCGGCCCCCTCGATCACCGCGCCGACATTGCCCTGCCCAGCTTGCGGCGACACCGCGACGGCGGCGGCCGCTTTCGCGCCGGCCTTGCCCGGCACGGGTGCTCGCCCCTTCCGGTCGGGGCTGAGCAGCTTGCGGTCATTGGTGACCGACGGATCGGATTTCGACGCTCGCCCGGCAACCGCGTCGGCATAGGCCTGATCCGGATGGATGCACTGGCCATGGTCGCTGTTCTTGCAGGAAAATTTCTCGCTATAGGGCGACATCATCGATCCGACGGTGGCGCAGCCGGGAAGCGCGAGAAGCGGCAAAACCATCAGGCAGGGATGAAATCTCTTCATCGCTTTGACTCCAGAAGGGGGGCGCATCAAAATTTCACTCCCGCGCCGGGCTTGATCTCGAGGGTCGCGCCCTCCTGGATCACCACGACGACATCCTTGGCTGCGCCCACCTCGACGATGGGACCGGCCTGCCGCGCGAGATCGAGATAGAAATCGGTGAGCTTGTCCGAGGATTTGGAGAGGCCGCCGGCGATGCCCGACTTCGCGGCATCGCCCGCGTCGAGCGTGCGGACCGTTCCCAGCGCCGAGGTCGACATGTTGCCGAACGTGCCCTCGACCGACTGGGATATGCCGCTGATGGTGCCGGCGATGAAGGCGCGCGCCAGCGTGGCCCCGGCCCGCGTCACCACCTTGCCCGACAGGCCCTTCTTGCCATCGGTATCGACGAAGAAGCCCTTGACCGGCTGATCGACGATGGAATGTTCGTCGAAGTCGACGCAGGACAGCGAGACGAGCTGGACCTCGACCCGTTCCTTGGCGAGGCTGCCCGTGGCGTTGCCGATCACGAAGCATCCGGCAAGGTTCGCCTTCACCTCATTGGGCAGCACCGCAGGCGCCTGCACACGGGCGATGATGGGTTCGGGATTACTGGTCGCGTCCCGGCTCGCCAGCGCGTCGATCCCGGTCAGAAGCCGCGCTTTCATGAAACCAGGCGGCAAATAGATCGTCCGATTCTTTTTTTTGGACGAAGCCGAGGCATCGGCGCCCTGGGCCACGACCTGGCCGGTCGCCGTCCCGATCGCGCCCACCGTCTTCTCGACCGGCGGCGCGGGCGGGGCAGGCGGCGCTACCGGGCCGCTGGGCGGCGCCGGCAGCTTGTCCGCGTCCGCGCTGACGTCGCCGGTTTCCGGGGGATAGGGAAGGGCGGGCACGCTGTCCGGCAGGGCAGGCGGGAGATCGCCATCGACGCCCCCGGCCGCCCCGCGCCCCGGCGAGCGTGATCCAGGGACGACCTTGCCCTCCTCGATCGCGCTGATCCGGTCGCCGAGCAGTTGCTGCCCGTCAAGGACCTTCCTGAGGTCACCGCGCAGCTTCACCTCAAGGCTGTCGCCGCGCAGGCCCGCACCCATGTTGAGCGAGGACGCGGGGTTGGCGGGCTTCGCCTCCTCCTTGCTGCCGGAGACCGTATAAAGGCCGATCCCGATGGCGCCGACCGCGACGCCGACGGCAAGCTGGCGCGCGCGCAGTTTCTGACGGGCGGAAAGCTTGCTCCATTGCGTCTTCCAGTCGAGAAGCGCCGGCGCCGAACGGCGCATCGCGTCATCCCTTTCCCGCGCGCCTTCGCCGGCAAGATGCGCCTGATAGGGCGACAGCTCTTCCGGTCCCTGTGCCGGATCCTTGTCCATTTCGCCGCTCATTGCCCGGCTCCCCGGCGAACGACGACAAGTCGGGCCGTTTCACCGGCGTCGAGACGGACCCGGTCCAGGGTGAGCGAGAAAATGCTTGTCCCAAGCACCGGATCGACCAGCAACCGTTCGTCCAGCGCCACCGGGGCGGCCGCGCGCAGATGATATTCGGAAGCTGAAAGCCCGGCGCCCTCGACCGTGATACGCCGCCGTTCGGTGATCGACAGGCTGGGCGCCGCCGCTATGCCGACCGTGCCGCCGGACGGCGCGACCTCGCTGAACGAGGCAGGGATGCGATCGTCGAGCAGCGACAGGGTGATCGAGACGGCGCGGTCCTCATCGGCGAGCGCCGCCATCAGCTCATTGTTCGCTTGCGCGCGCTGGCGGGCGCCCGGCATCAGTACCACTGTCTGCGCCGGAATCTCCGCCGGCTCGGCATAGAGCGGGTAGGTCGCGCCGTTGCAATGCACGAAGAATTCGGAAGGCTGCGTCACGTAGGTGCGCGTCACCTGGCCGGCATCGTCGATCTCCCGCGCCAGGAACTTGATCCAGGCATCCGCGCCGCCCTTCTCGACGGCGAGGCCCTTTTCGGCCGAGAATTTGATATCCTCGATCTCGCCGCCCTCGCACACGACATGGTTGATGTCGCGGTTGGACAGGCGGATATGGCTGGTCTGGTCGGGCAGCGCGTGGATCGTCTGCGCCGACGCCGGCGGGCCCCCAAGCAAAAGGAAAAGCGCCAGGGCGCGGCGCATCGGCGCGCCGCAGAATTTTCTTGTTGCCGTGATTTCCGAGCCAGCAGGCGCTGCCGCCTGCTTCGAAATCACTTCAGCGGGTTTCGGCATTGAACTGCTCCTCGGAAAGGCGCGTCAGCCAGAACCGGCCATTTTCGATGGCGTAGCCGATGCGCAATATGCCCCGGAATTTGCGGATCACGCCGCCGATGACGCGTACCTTCTCGACCGGCACCACGATCTCATGCGCGGTCCACCGCACCGGCTGATCGCCCCGGATATAGGTGGCGATCGACAGGGTTGGATTGCTCGCCAATTCGTCGAGCACGGCATTGAGACTGTCGCGCATCGCCCCATAGGCGGAAGGATGTGCGAGCCCGAGCAGCTCCTGGAACTGGCGGTCCGCCGAATAGGCCGACCAGGTGCCCGACAGCGCGACAATGTTGCGCGTCATCGCGACGATATAGGCTTCGGACGGCTTGTTCCCGGAGACATGCAGATCGCCGGTAGCCCCGAAGGGCACGATGATGGTGCGGGCATTCTGGTTGGTCGTATAGATCACCACGCCCAACACCGCGGTGACGCCGAACATGCCGGTGATCGCGACCTTGAGCAGCCGGTTCTCCTCGAAGAGGTTCGCCGAGCCCTGCAGGTAGCGATGGATGCCGAAGCTGGCGGGCTTGCCGAGCAGCGGATCCTCCTGGCTCCCTTTGCGACCGAACATGCGCATCGCCCTCACTCGAAGAAGCGGGTCTGGGTAGGACCCGGATAATGGGGAAAGGACACCAGGCCCCAGCGCCACGCGAGGTGCGCGAGATAGCCCCTGGGCTTGGTCCGCTTCCACGGGATGAAGAGGAGAAGGGCAGCGATGAGCGCCCAGCCGACAAGTCCGCCCACGATCGCGGCCACGAACACGCTCGAGGTCATAGCCAAGAACTCGTCCGATCCGAACCACAGGATCTGGACCGGCCGATGCAGATATTGCGGAAGGCGTTCGTCCACTTGCCCTTCTCCTCCTGCTTCATGACACCTGTGAAGGTGCCGGTTTCCGGAGGCCGACCATCGGCCCCCAGCACGTGCCGGTGCGAATGCGTCTGGCTGCTCAGCCAGCGCGCAGCCGCACGCGGCATCTCAGACGACCATCCCGAAGGTCTGGAGAATGGAGTCCGCCTTGATCAGGCAGACAGCCGCAACGATGGTCGGGATGCCGATCATGATGTTCGAGAAGAGGCGCGAGACGCCGAACAGGAAGGCGGCGACCCCGCCCACGAAGCCGAGCGGGCCCTTCACCCCCTGGTTCACGACGATATCGTAGATATCGTAGCCGAGGTCGCCGGCGGCCGGCGCCGAGAAGGCATGGGCCGGACCGGCGATCAGGGTCATCGCGCCCAAAGGGAGACCGAAATTGGCCACCGCCAGGGCCTTGTTACCGAGTTTACGCATCATGGCATTGCTCCAAAGAGAAGCCGTCCAACAAAAGCCTGCCGGCATCGAAAGAGGATCGGTGTCGGCCGGGGCGTCGGTGGACGGCTCCAAGAGCCCGTCGCCGCCGGCATCCGGTTCATCCGCCGGGCCGCGTCCGCCCAGGCTGGATGCCCTCCGAAATGAGATCGTCGCTTGCCACGACGGCGTGGCTGAACTCAGCGGGACGCATCACTCGCCGCCTTTGCCGCCGCGGGCCTCGCGTGGCTGTCGAGGAAAGCCTCGAGTTCGGCCTGCAGGAACCCGGAAATGAGCTTGCCGTCGGCGATCAGTGTCGGCGTTCCCGAAATGCCGATCCTGGCGACCAACTCGGCATCGTCGGCAACCTTGGCGCGCCCTTGCGCGCATTGCGCCAGCGCGGCCGGACTCTGGCCGGAATAGGCCGCCTTGAACGCGGCCTCGCGATCGGCCGAGCACAATATATGCTCCGCTTTTGCCGCCGCAGTCGGGTGGATCCCGCTCACGAAGAAGATGAGCCGCCGCACCGGCTTGCCCTCCGCTGCCTTCGCGGCCCAGAAGCGATCGAGCGCCTGGCAGTAAGGGCAGTCGGGATCGGTGAACTCGATCACCGTAGGCGCGCCGGCAGGACCGATCGCCAGCGCCTTGGCGGGATCGATTGCCTTCAGGCGGCGCGTCGCACCCTGTTCCTGTGCCAGCGCGGTCAGGTTGACGCCATTGCGATCATAGACCGTGGCGAACAGGATATGCTCGCTTTGCGGCGCGTAATAGACGATCCGGCCACCGGCGCTGGCCTGATAGATCGGGCCCTCGACAGGCGAGGGGCCAAAATCCTCAAAGCGGAGGTTGGTGAAGGTCTGCTGGAGTTGCCGTTCCGCTTCGTCCGCAGCCTTGGCAAGCGCGGTGTCCGATGTGCGGCCCTGATCCTCTTTCGCTAACGCCTCGCCAGGCTGCAGGAGGGCGAACAATGCCGCCCCGCAAATTCCGCTCACCCATTTAACCGACGCCGGCGCATCCCGGCCAATCGACCTGCGGCGATCCTGGTTGAACGGCCAAGAAAACAGGCGCTCAGCCGCAACTGGAGGGATCGCCAATGGGAAATGTCTGTGCGAAACTGACATAAGCCTCCTTCATCCGGCGCGCAGCTCTTTGCGCGTCGGGTTTCGTCATGCGGTTCGGGCTGGGAGCATCGTTTAAGGGCTGTGCTCGCCGTCACCGTGTTGTTCGGATGGATGAAGGATGAAACGTCAGACCAAGCCACACAATGGGCGGGGTACTGAGATGCCGATTCGGCACCTCAATACCGATTTCGGCATTTCAGTGCCGATTTTTCCGCTTTTTCGGGGTCATTGGCCCGTCTCTATTCGTGGAGACACTGCCGCAATGACCATGACCAACTCGCGAATCATGCAGGGAGAACGTGCATGAGGGCCTCAAGAACTTACAAGCTTCAGCTGTCGGAACAGGGAGTCGATCAGTTCCTTGCCTGCCATTGCAGGCTCGCGCGAATGACCCGGGAATTCATCCCTTATGGAACGACTCTTAATGTTGCGATCAGCATTCTCGATCGCTGCGATCCTTCCGAGATCGCCGCGGAACTTGAATCACCCCTATGTGGGCAGCTCGGAGGCCCATCCTACCGCTTTGTCGGCACCACATCTCGACTGGCTGCCGTCGTGGACCGGGTCGGCAGGCGCCTTATCGAGAGTGGGGAATGTGGAGCCGGGGTGGCGACATGGCGCCTCTATAATGTAGCACTAATCATGTTTCTGACTTCCGAAGACCGGGAGTTGCAGACTGCTTATAAGATAGCGACGGCATTGGCCAGTTAACGGAATGTTATAACTATCTGTTTCACTGGATATTCAAGCGCCAAGCTAATGCTTTCAATTTGAAAGCAAAATAGTTTGACCATTGGTGCGACTAACAACATTTTACATCCCTGGGCTGTGCACGGGAGCTTTGAGCCATTGGCAGGGAGACCTTGTCATGCCGCTTCAGGCTTTGCCCAATGCACGTGACCCCTCGGTTCTTGCGACGATCAAACTGATGTCCGGGAGGCGCATAGAGATGATGAGACGATTCGGGAGAATAACGCAGGAAGACTTCGCTGCGACCGTCGGGATCGGCACCCGCTGGCTGCGCGAAATCGAAGCCGGCAACCCCAAGTCGCGGCTCGACGATCATTTCCGCTGCGCGCATGCGCTGGGTCTCTCGACCGGGCACCTCGTCATTCCTCTCCTTTTCATCGAGCACGGCCGCGTGTTCCCGCGCGGACTTCTCGAAGGCGATCTCTCGAAACTCGAAACCGTCTGCATCGATGCCATCGCGCAACATAATCTCGACACGCTCTCACGCCAGCTCCTGTCGCCCGCCGCCGATGACGATGCCGATGAGAATACGGACGAGTGATTTGTCATGTCGCCTGGAACACGTCATGCCGAACAGGTCTACCGAGACCTTAAGCACGCGCTGCTTTCAGGCCGCTATGCGGCATCTTCCGATCTTTCGGTGCCGGACCTTGCAACTGAATTCGGGCTCAGCTCCTCGCCGATCCGCGACACGCTACACCGCATGTTTGGTGAACGGCTGCTGGAAGTGGGTCATCATCATGGCTTTCGCGTCATTGGCTGGACACCGGACAAATTGCGTGACTGCTATACATGGCATGGGCAACTCATTCGCCTGGCGCTGAAACCCGGCATCAGGGCCAATGCTCAGCTTCCCATAGCGCCGGACGGTTGGTTTACCGATTACACGACGCCGGAAGCGGTCGTCGCTACGACCGAACGCATGTTTCTCACGCTGGCGAGCATGTCCGATTCAGAGGAGATTGTCGCGGCGATTGCTAACGCCGGAGAGCGCCTGCGGGCCGTGCGACTCCGGGAGATCGAGCGCTGGCCAGAGTGTGCCGACGAGCTCAACTCTGCCAATATATTGGCAGTTTCAGGGACAGGAAAAGCCCTTTTGCAAATGCTCTGGAACTATCATCGGCGCCGTATCAGGGCCGTATCGATGTTATGTGAGCCATAGCCAAGGGTTTGATAATGAAAGATAAGGCCGCATCCAGGCGGAGTGTTCTTTCTTTCTCTCGAAGAGTGCAAATAAAGCTTTCAAAATGAAAGCATATATTGCTGAATATATTTGTTCCCAAGCCTAGCCTTTCACTCGCCACGAACCATGTGGCGACAGAAGGAGGCAAATATGGAACGCGAATATGACAAGTCGAGCGCCGACGTGATCGAGCTGGGCGTTGCCAGCGCGGTGACGAACGGTGTCGGGCAGGGATCCATCGACCTTCCCGCCAAGCAGCAGGCGCCGGGAATCCTCGACGACTGACACCCAGAACGGTACCTGGTCCGTGCCCAGGGCTGGATCAGGTACTGTTGCTATCGGAGGGCGCGGTGGAACGTGTCATTCTCAAGCAGGATGTCGGCTACTGTGAGCTGGAAGGCCATCTCTACTTCCTTGACGTCAGCCGCGATCGCTACCTTGGTGCATCAGCCAGTTTGGCGGCAACTGTCGACCAGCTGCTGCAAGGTGCCGAGTTGTCTGAATCCTCCAGAAAACAGCTGATTGATACTGGACTATTTGTTCACGCAGAGGGAAGGCAGAAGGTTCTCGAACCGCCTTGCCAGCTGCATTCAGCTCACGCCATTACCGGGCGTTCAGCCAAGATTTTTCCGGTCTACACGGCTATCTACCTTCTACCATGCGCTGTGCTCTTCCTGGCAATATTTCATGGTTTGGTAGGACGACTACATCTAAGAACGATCATACATCTTTCTCAGTACACTTTGAGAACCAAATCCATCGACGTTCTGCCCTCCAACATCGAACCGATGCTCCACTCCTTTACGCAAGCACTGCGACTGTTTCCACGGAAGGACAAATGTCTGCCAGATGCGCTTGCTCTGCGCGCCTATCTCGGACTTCAAGGAATCCGCACAACCCTCGTGTTCGGCATTCAGCCGTCACCATTCATGGCACATTGCTGGATACAGCATCATGACACGGTCTTGGGACAAGATTTGGAGGCGGTGGCGGATTTCCGTGCAATAAAGGTTGTGCCGTGAATACCTCATACCGCATCGACCTACGGCGGGGAGCGGAAAGTTCTGCGGAAGCTCAAATTTCAGATCACCGACCGTCGGGCATCCAATTAGAGCATAGCCCAGACTTGAACGTTGCCCGCGCTGAAAATGGGCAAGTTCTAATTCTGGGAGATTGTTTTCCATACGATGGAACGAAATCGTCATGTAGCAGGGGATCAAGGGGCACGGCCGAACATATTCACGATGTCGCGCGGAATTATTGGGGTAGGTTCGTTATCGTCGCCCACGATCCTGACGGGGGCCTTACCGCCATATATCGCGATCCGTCTGGCATGATTCCGTGCTACTATTCCGTTGAACCCGAGCGCGTGGTCGTTGGTACGAGCGCCGTCGAGATGACAAAAATTCTGGCAAGCCAGGCGCGCATTGATTGGAAGGGCGTCGCCGATTGCCTCATGGCCTCGGATCTCCGGGAGCATCGCACCTGTATCGAACAAATCATTGAAGTTGCGCCAGGAGAGATGGTTGTAATTGACACGGACGGTCCCCATCACCAGTTGTTCTGGGATCCATCTGCATTTCTTGGCAGGAACGACGAGTATAGCTTTGAAGAGGCGGCGGAGAATCTACGGAAAGTTTTGAACCAGGTATTGGCTGCGTGGTGCGCTCGCTATCCTCGGGCAGCGGTCTCCGCATCAGGAGGATTTGACTCCTCAGCCATTGCTGAATTGGCTACCCGACACGGAACTGTCGAACTTCTTCATTTCTACACAAGATCGCCTGGCGGTGATGAACGAGCCTATGCGGAACAGCTGGCCAACCATCTGGATAAAACTGTCCGCTGCGAATGCTCCGAAGCCGACAGCATCGATGTTACCGAAAATCGGTCCGGTTTTCGGCCAAGACCTTCTGCGTGTTCGTTCACGCAGGTTTTTGATGATGCTTCAGAGAGATTTGCGACCGCAATCGATGCCTGCGCTCATTTCAATGGAGGTGGCGGAGACAATGTCTTCGGTAAGCTGCATTCCGCATACCCGCTGGCCGAACTTTACCGGCATGCCGGGCTCTCGCGCTCGCTGATTTCGACGGCAATCAACATCTGTGACGTGACCGGCGTTGAACTATGGTCGGTGTTCCGGCAGGCGGCGCAGGCCATATGGAATCCAGGGCGAATAGCCGCTTCTTGGCCGCGACAGACCGAACTTATGGCATCGTCGGCTATATCTATGGCCAGCAACGAGTCTCATCCGTGGTTGCAGTCAGCCAAAAACGCTGGGCCTGGGCAGAAGCAGCATCTGCGAAACATCGCACGTGGTACCGCAACAACGGACTACTTGAACATCCGCAGCACGCGACCCACGATCTACCCGCTTCTCTCCCAGCCTGTAATCGAACTATGCCTGTCGATTCCGACCTGGTTTTGGTTCATGGGCGGGCGAGATCGCGCACTTGCGCGTACCGCTATGCAGCCTTTTTTGCCCGTGCCCATCATCAACAGAAGCACTAAAGGCGCGTTCGATGGGCTGCTGTATCAGATATTTGCGCTCAATCGCGATCAAATATTCAGGGATTTGAACGAAGGAACGCTTGTCTCTCACAAAATGATCGACATGGATCAGATCACACATCTCCAAACGCAGGATGCTATTTCTGCCTCCCAGCGTGCTCGTATTCTGCAACTGCATGAGACAGAAATCTGGTGCCGGAATTGGTGCTGATTGTTGAATCTATAGAGTTATGGCGAAAGCTGCTTCTGCAGCCATGCTATGTTCCTACGGTATATCGCCAGACGATGGGCCGGATGCACTTTTACGTGCCCCTCGTCAGGATAGACAAACATTTCGATTGGCCATCCACGTCCCTTGAGTTCGCGATATGTGGTAAGAGCCATACGGTACTCGCCGGATGAAGCCTGAATAAGCATTGGTACAGGACGTGCTCTCGGTGCATCCATTAGAGACACCTCCCGCCAGAACCCCGGATTTGCGGCGAAGGAAGTAGGATAGCCAATCTCTACGTAGAAATCGTGCAAGGCTTCTCCGGCCAGCGCCAGCGTCGAAGGCGCCTCGCAGCAGGTGCTGAGAATCGCAGCTGAAAATAGTGTCGAGTTCGACAAGGCGAAAGTTGCAGTTGATGCGCCATCGCTCAAGCCTGTGATCGCAACACGATTGGCGTCTACTAGGCCTTCATTCACAAGTTTATCAATAATTACCTTAAGCGAGGACAGATTGCTTCTGCGATCGGCCCAGCCATTTATGCTTGCTTTGAGAAGCTCAATTTGGTCCTTGGGCTTGTGCAGTGATCCGTACCACATGGGGCGGTTGAAGCTAAGTACAGCGAAACCTTGTGCCGCCATGGCCTGGATTGGATATTCGTCGCCAGTGCCGCCGCGGAGAAAGCCACGCGAGTCGTATTGAACAATGACGAGCGGCAATCTTTTCCGTTCTCTAGGACTTGGAGGAAGGACGAGATCACCGAAGGTCGAAATGTTGAATTCGTTAGACCATTCCAGCCGCCTGACTGAGCCCGAGGACAGCTTGTCAAACCACGGATTCGGATCGAAAAGGGTGCGTCGACGTCCATCGCTCGGCGAGACCGCGATGATCCTGCGCGGCTTCGTCGATGTTTCTTGGGCGCAGACAAGCTGCTGCTGCCACGGTCGACAACCAAACACAGCGTCAATCGTACTTAGGAACCGGCGCGGCTTCCCGTTTCCAGGTGACCAGATGAAGAATTCTGTACGGTTATCTCCAATGCCGGTATATCGTTGATATAGAAGGTGGTTTCCATCATCTGACCACCACATCGCGACTATGTTGGAACAAACATCCCATCCGCATGCAATATCATGCTTTTCGACCTTCACCTTCAATGCCGTCTCACCGCTGACACTGTCGCTTTCGCGGGTGGTCCAGGCCAGACGCGAACCATCGTTCGATTCCGCAAATCTGATGCTTCCTGCAGGTCGCGAGGCAGATGGATGCAGCGCGCTCACATCATCGGGACGGACGGCTCGGCCAGCACGATTTTGGACGTCTATCGCCTGATCAATTGATGGAATATCGGACGAAACAAACGGGCGGTCACCGGACAGCGGCCAGAAGCGACCGTCATAGTGGTAGCCTTGGCGCCCCTCCGCTTCGATTGAAGCAAGGGCCTCGATCCTTCCTGGACGGCTTGAAAACAACACGGCTGTACCATCAGGCGACCACGAAAGAGCTTCAATGTCTACTGCGCTCGAGAGCAGCAGATGTGACGACGCGCTAGCCAGTTCATATATCCAGATTTCAGATCGGGTTCCGGCGATTTTTGTATATGCAAGGCTCCCACCGGATGGCGACCAGCGCAAGAGCGCCGCTTTTGGCCCTCCGACCGGGATATCGGCAATTCCGTAAATGTCACCCGTCGCTGGTGCGATGTCCCCACCATCGTCAATGACCTTCGTCCTATTCTTTGAGTCCAGCGGGACGAGGGCGATCGCGGTGCAATAGCTATCGTCCCCCACGATGGCACGCCGAGCGCGTACGGCCAGGAACGCCCCTCCCGGCTGAAGCTCAAAGGCGTATGATGACGGCGAGACCCCAGGGTCGCCGAAATCCGTCAAATTGACGAGATCTTCCGCAGATATCCCTCGCTTGCCTTCTTGCCCGAACATCTCACGAGGCGCCAATTCGCACCGTTTCGATTCAGCGAAGGCGGTCTCCGAAAAGGAACCGAATGCGAGAGCCGCGACAAGGCTCAAGCCGGTTGTTGCACGAGACCGGGCCATATATTCACTCAGAGAAAGTTGGATGATGTTCCGCGGTCGGCTCAGAAGTCCTTGGCTATTGTGAGGCTTATGAACCGGCCAATGGCGGAGAAATTCGTAGAGTCGTAGTTTGCGTAATAGCTGTAGCCGCCGCTCGGAGCCGCGTATGGGGGACGCTTGTTAAAGACATTCTGGGCATTCAACGTGAAGCTTATGCCGGAGAAATTAGCGAAGTCGTCCGGCAAGGTGTAACGCAACGACAAATCGACCGTAGTTTGCGATTCAAGATCGACGTGAGGTTCGGTCCGATTATCGGTAATTCCGGCAATATGATTGATATAAACAGCGGCCGCCGACCCACCATTGGTCCAACCTACGCTCGCGCGACCCTTGAACCTGGCGGGATTAAAAATTGTCCCGGCAAGCGGCATCCAGCCTGCATTCGATGTCAGTTCCTGCTTGGACCAAAGCCAAGCGCCGTTGGCGTTCAGAAGCAGTGTCGAACTTGGGCTTACTGCTATCCGGTAGTCCAGCGAGATATCAACACCTTCAATACGCTGCCGAACAGCATTCGTGTTCCTGTTATGGAGGATCGCGACGACGTTATCGACCTGTGACGAACCGGAATAGTTATAGAACTGGGCAGAGTTGGCGATGATTTGATCGATATCGGTCTGCGAAGGGCTGTAGGCGACAAAATCCGAGAAACTTTCGTCCGACAGGGCCCGAAAAATGGCAGTCCCCGCGACGGGCTGCACGACACGGTCTTTGTAGTCGACATTGAAATATGTCGCTTGAAAGCTAAATTCATCCAGGAAATTTGGACGGATCGCCGTCGACACTGACCATGACGTTGCTTTTTCCGGTTTTAGATTTGGGCTTCCGCCAATATCGACGAGCAATGTCGAGCCGCTGGGAAAGCGATCTCCACCAAAATAGTTCGCGGGATAAAGGTAGCTGTAGTTGGTCGCGAACTGATCGTAGAGACTTGGTGCCTTGAACGACTTCCCCCACGTACCCTTAATTTCGATCTCGTCGGAAATCCCGTAAATGACCCCGAATTTGGGGACCGCGACCGAGGCGATTTGGGGGTAATGCTCGAAACGCAGTGCTGCGTTGAACTCCAGCTTTTTCAGGAAGTTTATATCCTGAGCCGGCCCGACGGCCGGGATCGAAATTTCCGTGAAGCCGTAATAGCTCTCAACTGAGCCGCGGGAATCCGGCAATGCGGCCTCGTCGCGAACAGCGATATGCTGGTTGTATCGATAGCCGCCGCCCGCCACAATCTTCACGGGGTTGCTGTTAAGCTCGGCGACCGACCCTGTAGCGAAGGCTTCCACATTGATCAGCTCATTGCAGTAGCAACCGCGGGTATGGCTCATGGTGGTGCCATTCGATACCCACGCCTGATCAAACCGAATACGGTCACGTCCATAGGTGCCGGATACGGTTACGTCCCATCCACTTCCTGCGTCGATTTTTATGTTCGGTGATACAGAATAGGAGGTCGTAGTTGGCATATTCTCATAAATATACTCAGCCGATTCGCCATACGATCGAAAAGTTGTTCGGCGACTATATGTTGCATCGACTGAGAAATTTACTGTGTCGGAAAGGGCCTGCGTGGCAGAAAGGAGACCACTCGTCTGACTAACTCTGGGATAGAGAGTGTTGCCATCTGGCATGTATGCCGTATAGGTCCGATCCTTCGCGTCAATCTCGGAATTGTGATCATAGCTGATTGCCGCCATCACATTGCCAGATTTCCAACTTTTTCCTGCAACTGCACTGTACTGCTGTCGGAAATTCCCTCCACCTGTCGCGCCCCCGATTGTGCTCGAAACCGATATGCCTTCGTAGTTACGCTTGAGGATGATGTTTACCACGCCGCCGACAGCATCCGTGCCGTAAACTGCTGATGCCCCATCCGGGACAATTTCGACCCTATCGACCGCAGCAAGCGGAATGGTGCTGAGATCGACGGCCTGAACGACGGACCCATAGGACAGGCGATGGCCGTTCAATAGCGTCAAAGTGGCATCGCCGCCGAGTCCGCGCAGATTGGCGGATGAGCCAGATGAGAGATCGAGGTTGTTCACCCCGACCGCGCCGGACAGTACACCCAGGTTTTGTCCGCCGCCGAAATTCTGTGGCAACGTTCGAAGCGCCTGCCCGAGATCCGTTTGGCCTGCAAGCTTTATGGCGTCAGCGTCTAAGCGGATCATGGCCGAAGCGGAATCCGCTGTCTCAATTCGCGACCCGGTCACGATGATGTCACTTTCGCCGTTTCCCAATCTGTCGTTTTTTGCCGAACGAACATTCTCGCGAACAATCAGGGCTCCTTCGGCGACTTCAGCCGTCAGCTGTGTTCCAGCAAGTAACTGCCGGGCAGCCTCTTCAATCGTGAATGTTCCTGAGAGACGCTTTGACCTTTTGCCCCGCAACGGATCGGCGGGCGCAGAGAATTCCAAACCACCTTCGCGCGCGACTTTGCGAAGGGCCTCCGTAAGCGATTGGGCCGGGAGATCGAAGGCGACAGACTTGTCCGCCTGCGCCGAAGCAGGAGAAACCGCGATCAAAGCACTGACTGCAATGCCTACAAGAAAACCGCTACGAACCGCTCGCATGCCTATCCCCCAGACCTGATGAAACGCGCATCCCTGGATGCGTTCAGTGGGTCAGACGGGATAAATTGCGAAACTAGCGGCGGGTGAGCTACTTCTTGAGAATGATCTTGTCGTTGCCTTGAAACTCGACGGTCAGACCGAGAGAACGGGCAAGATGTTTGGCGACATTCTGTGGGTTGCGGATATGCAGATCGGCGCTCACGCGCATGTTGGCGATCTCGGGCGTATCGGCAACTATTTGCACCTGCGAATAGAGGTTAGCTTCCGCCAATATCGAACCAACGGTTTCGTCATTATAACTCTTCACGCCGGTCACCCATTGCCCTTCGTTTTCCGGCGCCGGTTCAGGAACAGCCGGTGCTTCCTGGCTAGCAGCCGGAGAATAGCGAAGTCTTTCACCGGGTTCGAGATATCGTTTCACAACCCGGCCGTTGACCCGTTGCGGCTGACAGGGCGGGGTGACGGCGACCTTTCCTTCGAAGAGCACGATGTTCACCTTGCATTGCGCCCGCCGTTCCACATCGAACACCGTTCCAAGCGCCGTTGTGGAGCCGCCGTCAGCCATTACGGTGAACGGGCGGGAGCGGTCATGCGCCACCTCAAAATGAACCCGCCCGTGGTCGAGTTCGAGATCCCTTCGGTCCGATCCCATCCACACCAGCAGGCGGCTGTCGCTATCGAGCGTCACCACCGATCCATCCGCAAGCGTGACCTTGCGCACCTCTCCCCTTTTCGTGCTGAGCACGAGGGGGTCATCCTGCACGCGACCGCCTCCTACCGCGACCTCTCGCTTTCCCTGGGGCTGAGCCGCTTCCTTCTTGAAGCCCAATACGCCGATGACAAGCAGGCCTATCACCGAGGCGGCGATCGCCAGTTTCCAAAGCCCTTGACGAGAAGGGCTGTTTTGGACCTCGGGTTCGCCGGAGCGGAGACTCTCACCGGCGGCATCGAGTCGAAGTATTTTCGCCTCGATTTCGTCGAAGGCTGTCCGATGTTCGGGAGCCTCATCGCACCAGCGCATCGCCGCAGCTCGTTTCACCGGGTCATCTTTGGATTCGAGCACCCAAAGTGTCGCCTGCTCGTCGATCGAAAGCTTGGGATCCTGCCCTTCCGTCATCGGTCGTCCATCCTTGCCATCAGATGGCCCAATGTTTTGAGCATGTTCCTCTTCACCGCCCACTCGCTCAGCCCCATGCGCTTTCCGATATCGCGAAAACTATAGCCGTCAACGCGGTTGAGGAGGAATATCTCTCGATCAAATGGTTCGAGTTCCAGCAGCAGTTTTTCACAAAAGGCCAGGTCCTCGCGCGCGGCCAACGCGCGGTGCTGATCTGAATCGCCCGGAAGTTCAGCAGCGTCCGACAGGGGGCTTTTCAGTTTTGCCACGCGGGTAGAAGAACGGTCTACCCAATCGCGCAGCAGGTTGGTCGCGATACGCCGGAGATAGTGCTGCGGCGAGGTCAGCATTTTTCCCGCGCCGCTCCGGACGAACCGAAGAAAGGTTTCCTGCGCAAGCTCATCCGCTTCCGCGCGCGTGACCGAGTTTCGGTAAAAGTACCGCACCAGCCGGGGATTCTCCTCCTGATAGAGGCGGACGATCAGATCATCGTCATCGGCCGTATGGGCAGCATCGCTACCAGTGTGGGCATCATTAGCCATGGCATTCGCTCGCCGCCGGACGAGCCGACAGTCCCGATGTAACATTGCCACCGACCGCCTCGATCACTGCGGCCGCATTGCCCTGATCTTTCGATTGATCTCTTCGCCCCATTCGCCGCACCTATGTCCACTCGGAGCGACGGCCGAAGCCGGATGTTGGAAACCTGTCTCATGGCAGGCGCATGCGCCTTTACCGTTGCCAGCTGGACATACGCGCATGCCACCCGGCCGAAAACCGACCGAGTTCATGAGAAAAAGGGGTTTCCACGCCCCACTCCCAGATTTCATGGGAGCACAGGCATTTGTGCATGGGAACTGTGCGGAGGCAAGAGCTAATTGACAGCCGGTGCATCGAACACCACGCGGCGGAGTCCCCTTTGGAACTGGGTAACGACATCGGGAGGCGGGTCGTCCTGCCACCGCAAATCAATGCGTCAGCGGGTGTGGCACCCATGCCCGGACGGGAATGCGTGTCGCATGCGCCTTAAATTTCCTGATCAGTAGATATGGACAAATTGTCGAATATTCGATAAAACGGCCATATTCACTGGACATAAAATATGTTGAAATATGAGGCTGAAGAACGCGAGCTGCTGGACGGCCTGATCGATGCGATCGCGACGCTACCAGATGGCCATGCCGAAATCGATGGGCTCGAGGTTGCGATCGGACCGCGTGGGCGAGTCGATGCGCTGATCGATGCCCAGATCGGCGGGCAGGCGGTCCAACTCCTAGTCGAAACGAAACGTGAGGCCTTTCCACGCGACGTTCGCGAAACCGTCTGGCAATTGCGCAACCACCTCGCGCACATGCCGGCCAATCGCGAAATCCTGCCTTTCTTTATCGCGCGTGCCATCTCCCCTGGCGCGCGTGACATTCTGCGCGAAGAACGGGTTGGTTTCTACGACCTTGGCGGATCGCTCTACATCCCCGCCCGTCATGCCTTCGTCTATGTCGATCGCCCCGTCCCGAAGAAGAACGCTAAGATCTTCGGTTCCCTTTTCCAGGGGCAGAAGGCGCGGGTCGTCCAGGCCATATTTGATCGCCGATCCGAATGGCTCAGCGTCAAGGAGCTGGCGGAATCGACCGAAGTGTCACCGGCTACCGTCTCAGCAACTCTTACCGAACTGGAGCGACGTGAATGGGTCGACGTCGAGGGCGCCGGCCCCTCCAAATTGCGGCGCCTGCGCTCAGCCAAGGCGTTGGTCGACGCATGGTCCAGCTACATCACCGACCAGAAGCCGCCGAAACTCGCACGCTATTATGTCCCAGGCAGCAATGCGCTTGAACTCGCCCAGCAGCTGGACCGGGCGTGCCGCGAGGCCGACGCGGCCTATGCCGTGACGGCCGAAGCAGCCGCCCAGCTCTATGCGCCTTATCTGTCGAGCATCTCACAGGTGAAATGCCGGATCGAACCGGGCCGCCGGCAAGAAGAAGCGCTGGAACGGTTGAATGCGCGCCCCGTCAGCGAAGGCTGGAACCTCGGGCTTCTCGAGACCCGTGCCCGGGGCGATGTCACCGTGGCAGAAAGCGTGCAGGACGTGCGGCTCGCTTCGCCGCTGCAAGTCTATATCGACTTGCTGCAAGGCTCCGGCCGCTCTCGTGAGATGGCCGCGCACCTGCGGTCGGAAAGGCTCGACGCGTAATGACCAAGCCCCAGACGATCGGCGGCTACGGCACCGCCGTAACCGAGGCGTGCGAACGCGTGCTGGTGACCTTGCTGCGCGGTCTCGGCCCATGGAAGGATTCGGTCTTCCTGGTCGGGGGACTGGCGCCCCGATATCTGGTCACCGCGCGCCCGCCCAAGGTGCCGGCCCACGCCGGGACCGGTGATGTCGACATTGTCGTCGATGTCGGCATCCTCACGAACACCGACGCCTACAGCACGCTCGAAGAGAATCTGAAGGCGATGAAATTCGAGCGCGCCGAGAGCGACAAAGGTGCCAAGCAGTCCTGGGGTTGGCAGACCGAGATCGATGGCGGCGCCAGGATGATTCTCGAATTCCTCGCGGATTCCCCGGAACTAGGTGGCGGCAAGGTCCAGGAGCTGCCGACCGAAGGCAATGTCACCGCCATCAACATCCCGCATGCGTCGATGGTGTTCGATCTGCACGAACGGATCGAGATCACGGCGGATCTGCTGAACGGCGGCGGCCGGGCCACCGAGACCATCCGCTATGCCGACATCGTCAGCTTCACCTGCCTGAAGGCCTTCGCTTACGACCAGCGTCATGAGCGCAAGGACGCGCATGATCTTGTCTATTGCATCGAACATCATGACGGCGGGTTAGAGGCCGTCCACAAAGCATTCCACCAGGCACTCGAAGGCAAGCATGCCGACGTCATCCACGAGGCGATTGCTCGTCTCACAGCCCGCTTCCGCGATCCCAATGCCGACGAGAGCTATCTGCGTGATGGACCCGTTGCCGTTGCCCGGTTCGAGGACGACGATGCCGACGTCGAGATCGATGAGGAACTTCGCAATGCCCGGCTTCTCCGCCAAAGGCGCGCCGCGGATGTCATGGCCGCATTTCTCGGTCCATGGCTGAACTGACGAGCCGCCAGCGTCTGCGCGATTAAGTCCTCGATTTTTCTCCCGCCGGCCACCCTTTGTGAACCGGCTGTGTAGGCGTCGCCGGACCATGGCATGTGCCAAGTAATACCTGGCTCCTCAGCGGTGTGGCACTGGTAGGAGCAGCCCGACAAACAGACGGTGCCGGGACGTTCCATTACCCGAACTTCCGCCGGCAAATGACGCATCTTTAGCGGCGGGTGAACAGCTCATCAAAAAGACGTCCGGCTTCTTCCCGTCCCTCTGCCGTCAGTTCGACGGAGCGGGCCTTGCCGACCGGATTGGTGATGAACCCGCGCTGATGGAGCCGATCCATCGCATCCCAGTCAAAGCCTTTCCAGGCCATCCCTGTACCGCGCAAATTGTACCACAACAGCGCGAGCACTGCCGCGTCGATCCGGCCCGTGTCGATATCGTCACTCATCCCAGGCCGACCCTGTATCGATCCAGAAGCTGTCGCATGGCGCCGGATCATGCCCTGCCCACATCAAGATGATCTCGCTTATCACGGAAACAGCAATTTCGCGAGATCATCCATCACCTTGTCTATCCCTGCCCTCGTCCGCGCCGACAAGCGGATGAAGCTGCGCCGATGATCGTCAGGGTGCGGAATCCGGTCGAGCATTCCGGCCTCAACCATTTCAACGGTCCTGCGAAAACCCGTCGTTTCAGACAGACCTGAGAGACGGGCAAATTGTCTGAACACCTCCTCCATGTCCTTCTGCTCGATCATGTAAAGATCGAGAAACATCATCCATACCGGCCACTGGC
Organism: Sphingobium sp. MP9-4; assembly: GCF_005281675.1. Lineage (NCBI taxonomy): Bacteria > Pseudomonadati > Pseudomonadota > Alphaproteobacteria > Sphingomonadales > Sphingobiaceae > Sphingobium > Sphingobium sp. MP9-4. The sequence goes on from NZ_LUFI01000025.1 coordinate 46,843, forward strand.
GTCGACCGAGGCCCAGTTCACTTTCGGTGAAGCCGGGTTGTTCGACCAGAGCATTGCAGATGCGGCGGCGGACCATCGCGGCTCATCCATCTTCGGCCGGCGAACCGCCCAAACCTGGCAGGATCCGGCCGGCACGATAGTCCGCGATCAGCCGTTCCTGCTCGGGGCGAAGAACATCGATCGCGCCCTGCGCTCCATCGCCTATGGCATTGAGCAGCAGGGATGGGCATCGCCCTTCATGAGTTCCCAGGTTCGGGCGATGCGCCTGATATCCGGCAAGCGTCATGAGAGACCGGGGCAGGGATCGCGCAATCTCGGGCGGATAGGCCAGCCACGGCAGTTCATAGGGTTTGAGCCAACCGAGACTGTAGCTGATGATCATGCCGCGGCGGGAATTGGCCGACTTGTTGGCACCGCCCGCATGCAAGGTGGACCCAAGGAATATCAGCGCATCGCCTGGATCCATCTCCGCTGCGATCGCATCTTCCGCGGGCATCACGATCTCATCCTGCCGTCGGTGACTGCCGGGCCAGATCAGCGTGGCGCCATTTTCCGCCCGATACGCGGAGAAGGGCCACATCACGTTGACCATATATTCGACGCCGGCAGTGTGGACAGGCCACATGTCCTGATCGCGATGCGGCGGCTGTGCCACGCCGCCTGGTTCGATCTCGATCGCCTGCGTCAGGTTGAGCTGGATCGTGTCGCACCAGGGCTGGAGGAACCTCTCGACGACCGCCACCACAAGCGGGTCGAGCGCAAAGCGCCCCATGTGGCGCGAGCGCCGCAGGAGACCGTGGAAACGCCGCGTCGTCTCGCCATAGAACGGCCCGACCGAATGCGGGGTCGCTGCGAAATCCTGTTCGAGGTCGCATGCCAGCCTGTCGACCAGGCTGGACGGAACGGCGTTGCGGATGATGCAATAGCCTTCCGCCTCGAGGCGCTCGCAGCACGACTTCGTATCCGGCACCAGCCGGTCAAGAGCAATGATGGTCATGGGATGTCTCCGTCAGGCTGCGGCGCGGCCGTCAGCTTGGGCGTGGACGATGCGCATCGGCACATAAGTGCCTGCAGTCCGCAACTTGTCGGGTGTGTCGCCGTCGATGTCGATCACGAGAGCGCCGGTGCTCAGGCCCGCGATCTCCCGGGGCAAGCCCAGCGGCCGGCAGTCCCATCCGAGCGACAGGATCTGGCTCAGCCATCCTGAATCCGCGATGCATGTGAAACGGCGAATGCCCCGAAGCAGCGCAAACTCGACCACGGCCGTCGTGACCGCATTGCGGACCTGCAGTCTCCGCGCCGCGCGGTTACGCGGCGAAAGGCAGGCGCGGCTGAGCTCAAAGATATGCTCGCCCGATGGGACCGGGCCATCGCACAGTTCGGGGAAGATATTGCCCAGGACATGCGGGCGAACGCTCGGAAGCAGACGGATCGAGCCGTCATGCTCGCCGCGCTCATTGGTCGCGACGACGTAGATCGCATGCTCGTCGTCGAACTGGTCTACTTCATAGACGCCGTCGACGACCGGTACGTCCCAACCCAGCAGATCGACGAATATCCTTTTCCGGTCACGATACATGCCGTTCAGCACGGGAGAGCCTTCGCCCCATTCCGCGCCTTCGAAAATCTCGATCATGATGATGCTCCTTCGTTGGTGGAAAGGGCATCATCGGTGCGATCAACAACAGACTTCTATAACCGGAACTGGGTATTGCTAGTGCTTGCGGAGCATCTCCGGGAAGCTCGCGAGACCGTCGAACAGCACCCGGGCGATCAGATTGCACCGCTGGATGTTGCCGTATGAGCGAAACACCGCCTTGCAGTGCTGATGGGCCGTATTCCCGGAAATTCCGAGGATATCTCCCATTTCGGCGTAGCTCTTGCCTTGACCCAACAGCAACACGATTTCCCGTTGTCGTGGAGTGATCTCCGGAGTGGGATCAAGGCTCAATCCCGCGGCCATGCGTGCCTGTCGCCGCATTGCCTCGAACGCATGAGAGGCGGCGTAGAAGGCGGCAGGCAGAACCTCACGGGAGATATCCCCCGACAAGGGCGTGGCGAAGGTGCAGCTTCCGGAATATTCACCGGGAAGATGGACGGGGATCGTATAGCCGGCCCGGAAATTGCGCAGCGCGCCTCGTTCGAGGATGTGACGATGCCGCTCATTCAAGCGGTTCAGCAGATGAGGATCAGGCCAAATAAACCCCGTATTTCGACCGCTGCACAGGAAATGGATGGGATCATCCATATAGTAACCCTCATGGAAGACTTCGCTGAGCCAGCCAGGCGTGTAGTTCGAGATGCCGAAGGACGTGGATGGTGGACTAAGAAGGTCGACATGATGCCCGATCGCGAAATGCCGGAAACCCAGGAAATAGGTGAGATGTTCAAGAACCTCCTGTATTTCCTGACCATCCTTTGCTTCGTAAAATGCCTCAATGATCGACTGATATTCCTGGGAATGTAGCATGACTGGCTCCTTCTGGAGCGGGCTGTGAAATAGCCGTGTCCGCCGGCCGCCGCTCCAGAGCCGTCGGCCCCGAAATCCTATCAAAAATGCTGCGACGCAAAAATTTAGTTCTTTCTTCAACGTCGTGACAACCTTCATTTCACGAACGTTATTCGGTCGTCAAAGGGAAGGGGAGGGTGAGGCGAGAAGCGGGCTTACGCCCGGATTTCAACAAGATCGCGAGCTTCGTCATGCCTCCCCGGAGTCCCGCCAAAATGGTTCAAGCTGTTTTCGCAATTTTGTCGCGCATGCGAACCAGGTGGCGATCCGCAAGAGAGTTGCGCGAAGACACACGATGGCTGCGGCGCATCATTCGCTCCGAACCGGAACCTGGCCGACGGATACTCGAACTCTATTTCATCGAGAAATGTCCGGTCGATGATATCGCGATCCGGCTCGATCTATCCGTTGAAACGGTGCGTCGACACTTGCTGCGCGCAATACATCGCTTTGAAGAGGAGCGTGTGTCTTGAACGGTTTGCGCTCGCAAGCTGACCGGCATCGCCGCAACGCGCTATGTGTCGACTCGCTGCGGCTGCAGGAAATCGAGACAGCGGGTGCAAACCTCGTCAAACGTCTGGGCGGCAGATGGCGCGGTGGACAGGGGCTTTGTCTCTGCCCCGCCCATGACGATCATGACCCGAGCCTCTCCGTCCGCGTCGGCGACTCCGCCCTGCTGTTCAAATGCTTCGCCGGTTGCGACACGATCGCCGTCTTGCGGGCTATCCGCTACCTTCACCTGGACCTGCCCGAGCGAGGCGCCCCAATTCCCTCGATCAGGCACCGCTCCTTTCAAACCGGATCCGGGCCGGCACTGCGCGTCTGGGATGCCTCCAATCCAATCGCCGGCACGCCCGCCGCCACCTATCTCGTCAACCGCTTCCTTGTGCCGCCCTGGCGCGACCTTCGCTACAACCCGCGCACGCCGTTGGGGCGGGGGAGGGCTGCCGTGTTTCGACCCGCGCTCATTGCCGCAGTCCGCGAGGGCCATCGGATCGTTGCCATCCATCGCACCTTTCTCGATCCCGTAGCGGCCTTGAAAGCCAATGATCTGGCCGACCCGCGGATGATGCTTGGACGCCCTGGCCGCGGCGCGGTGCAGCTAGCGCCTGCGACCACTACTCTTGGCCTTGCCGAAGGCATCGAAACGGCGCTCGCTGCGATGCACCTTCATCGAATCCCGGTCTGGGCAACGCTCGGCGCCGAACGCGCTGCGCATGTCCTGCTGCCAAGCCGACTGGAACGCCTCGTGCTGCTCTTCGACAGGGATGTGGCGGGATGGAAAGCGAACCGCCAGATCCGGCTAGCTCATCAGCATACGGGTCTGAAGGTCTTCAGCCCATGGCCCCCCGTTCCTCATAATGACTGGGCGGATGTGCTCGAGGACATGCCGCGCGCGGCGTGACGATCTCGCCAATGCGGAAATCTGTTCGCAGCCACGAGCGCAAGGACGCTTCCATCGCTGACAAGCCATGTCGCCTGCGATCCTGTCTCGTACGGCCCCGGCCCGGCGCAGCAAGAGGGAAGGGAGAGGGGATGGGCGGTTCGATGAGCGAGCCGCACCAATGGAGAAACCCATGTCCCAGACTCCCATTCCCGTACCCGCTGCCAATCTCACCAAGTCACCCGTCAATGTCCGGACCCGCGGCGATGCGGACGCCGATGCGGAACTGGAAGCCAGCATCCTTGCCCACGGTCTCATCCAGAACCTGGTCGGGGTGCCGGTTTCGCGCAAGAAGGGCTACTACCGGATCACCGCCGGCGGTCGCCGCCTCGATGCCGTGCATCGCCTGATCGAAAAGGGGAGCCTGCCGGCCGATCATGCGATCCCCGTCCTGGTTCTCGACAACGCCAAGAATGGCCGCGAGGTCAGTCTCGTTGAAAATTTCGAGCGGCTTCCGATGGGACCTGGCGAGGAATGCCGCGCCTTCAGGGATATCATCGAGGTCGAAGGCAAGACGGCGGCCGACGTCGCCAAACGGTTCGGGCTCACCGAACGGTTCGTGATGGGCCGTCTGCGTCTCGCCAACCTTGCCGAGCCGATCTTCGAGGCACTCGAGAATGGCGAGATCACCCTTGATGTCGCCAAGGCCTATTGCACCACGGCCGACAGCGCGCGCCAGAAAGCGATCTGGGACATGCTCTCGGACAGCTACTGCGGCCATTCCGTCAGTGAAATCCGCCGCCGCATTAAGGACTATAGCTATCGGGGCAACGATCCCCGCGTGCTGCTGGTCGGTCGCGATGCATACACGGCCGCCGGCGGGCGGATCGAGGACGCCGATCTCTATTCGAACGCGGACGACGAACGCTGGATCGACACCCATATCGTCGACGAGCTTGCGATGATGAAACTCGCCGCCGAAGCGGACATGCTGCGCGAACGGGAAGGCTTTGCCGAGGTCCGTCCCGTCGCTAACACCCGCGTCCCCTACATGGACACCTACGCCCTGACGCCGTTGCTGGTCGAGGCGCCGGCGCTCAGCGAGGAGCAGGAACAGCGCAAGGTCGAAATCGAGGAGGAACTGGCCGAACTGGAAGCCGAACTCGAGGATGAAGGCTGCGAGCCGGACGAGGAGGACCAGAACCGCTACACCGCCCTCCAGACCGAGCTGTCGGCCATCGTCGAACGTGAACCCGTCGTCGATGCCGAGCAGAAGGCGAACGCGCTGGCCTATCTCGTGATCGGGCCGGACGGCCAGCCCCATATTCACCAGGAACTGTTCGTCGCGCCCGTCGCCGCTGACGAAGAGGGTGAAGATGATGAGGATGAAAGCCTCGAGGAGGGGGAAACCAACGGCGAAATCCTCGCCGAAGAGGCCGGCGAGGACGAAGCGCGAAACAGCGGCCCGGTGATGAGCCAGCGCCTGCGCGAGATGCTGGCTATGATGAAAACCGAATTGCTGGCGGTCCATGTCGCCAGCAATCCCGCGTTCGCGTTGGATCTGGGCACCTTCATCATGGTCGATCGCGAATGCCGCGTCTCGTCCTCCGACATTCCGAGCGATCTGCGCGCCTCGGCTTCCGCCCGCCTCCTCGCCGATTTCAAACCGGAAACGGCCGCTGTGGCGGAATGGAAGAAGCTCGATGAGGCGCTCGATCGAAGCTGGGTCAATCACCAAGCCATCGCGGATCGCTACGACGCCTTCTGCGCTCTCCCCGATGAAGCGCGCGCAGCCTGGCTGGGCTGGGCGATCGCCCGCACGCTGCAGGCCGTCCCGCTCGGCCGCCGCGAAGCAAGCTTCCTCGATCATCTGGGAACGAAGCTCGGGATCGATGTCGCGGCCTGGTGGCGGCCGACCGCACTCACCTACTTCGACAAGCTGACCAAGCCTGCCATTCTGAGCCTGTTCCAGGAGATCGGCGGTCTCGAGCTGCAATCGCGCTATGCCGGTTCCAAGAAGCACGATCTTTCGGCTTCGGCTGAGCGGCTTTTCGGAGGCGACGTCATCATCGAGCCCGAGATCAAGGAGCGGGCGCTTGCATGGCTTCCGGAAGCCATGCGCTTTGGCCCTGCCGAAATCGCCGGTGAACACGGCGAATTGAGCGACGATCGCGATGCATCACCCACTGGAATCGTCGACGCCGACAACGACGATCAGATTTCCCAGGCTGCCTGATCGGGACCGGGGGGATGGGCTACGGCCTGTCCCCCTGGCTTTGAGGTTCAACTTGGCGACGCCAAACGCCAGGCTCGCGCACTCTTGGAATCTATCCTCCAACAAGAGTAAGATGACTTTGCCCCGGCTCCTGCGCGAATTTGGCTATATGTCAGGCACTATCGCCTCTCAGCGAGAGAGCATATGTGCTGACACCCATCATTGACGAAGTCGACGGGACTGGTCTGCAAATGTCGCATCCCGCATCAGCTTGTTCTTCATTTCCCTTGGCGTTTGCGTTATCGAATCAGGAACGATGGGGGAAAATTGCGTGCGAAAGAAATCGAGTAGATTCAATGTCTAATGCCAAGCAGATATTGGCAATGCTGCGCAGTCGAGCCGAAGGCGACGACGAGCAGTTCTACTCGATCGCTTTGCAGGTGGCCGCCGCCGAGGCCCGGCAGGGTCGCCGGGACACCGCGAACGACTTGCGTGCGGCGGTCGATACTGCACGCGGCGCGCGTGGCGTCAGCCCATCCATTCCGATCGCTTTCGCCCGCCCGCGCGGTGATCTTGAAGGTCTCCTCGACCTTCGCGAACCGACAGTGACGCTCGCCGACGTGATCCTTCCGGCCGCCGTATCGGAGCGGCTTGGCAATGCTATTCTCCAGCAGCGGCGACGGGATTGGCTGCGCGAACATGGCAAGGCGCCCAACCGGCGTCTCCTTTTCGTCGGCCCGCCGGGATCAGGCAAAACCATGACCGCCGAAGCGCTGGCCGGCGAGTTGAAGCTACCACTCTTCATCATAAGGCTGGAGGCGCTCATTACCCGCTTCATGGGTGAGACCGCCGCCAAGCTGCGGCTCGTGTTCGACGAAACCCTCCGTCGTCGCGCCGTCTATCTGTTCGACGAGTTCGATGCCGTAGGCGGGCATCGCACCGCTTCCAACGACGTTGCCGAGATGCGCCGCGTCCTCAACAGCTTCCTCCAGTTCATGGAGGAAAAGAGCGCCACCGACAGCCCGCTCGTGGCGGCGACCAATCATCCCGAATTGCTCGATCGCGCTTTGCTGCGCCGCTTCGACGACGTGATAGAGTTCGAGCTGCCCTCCGCCGAACAGGTGCGGGCGGTGGTCAAGGCCAACCTCAAGCCGCTCAAATATCCCCGATTGGCGTGGTCCACCATCGAGAAGGCGGCGCGCGGCCTCAGCCAGGCCGAGATCGCGCGCGCGGCCGACGAAGCCGTCAAGGCTGCGATCCTCGACCAGCGCGACCAGATAACCACGCCCGACATCACCGCTCGCCTCGCCGAGCGCCAGGCGATGCGCACCGCGTTCTCCGCGAAACACTGACCTGTGGCGCAACACGACCGACCGCATCTCGACATTTCGGGACTGGCGCACAGCGTTGCTTTCAAGTCGCCGGGCAGCAATGCCCGGCAGCGCCCGCTCATCCGCATCCGCGCGGACCACGGCCAGCGCTTGATCGCCGAACTCGCTTCGGCTTTTCAGCACGCCGAGCAGGCCCGGCAGATGCCGGATGGCGCTCCGCCCCTTCCCCCGCCGGACGGCACTTTCCTTGAAGTGGAGCTGTCGCCGCAAGCCGGTCCGACCACGCTCGAACGCACGCGGGAGAAAACCCGGCAAGGCGCCGTGACGTTCACCGAACAAGGCGCGCGCCGGATCGCCTTGTTCGTGCCCGACGACATGCGCGACACGCTCGAAGCGGTGTTCCAGGATTACACGTTCGGGCCGCTCAACGAGCGCACCGGCTCGCCCAAAGGGAAAACCCGCGTCGAAGCGATCGAGCATATCCGCGAGGCGCGCATCCGCACCTTCTGGCGCGATGATCCCGCCGCATTGCCCGAAGACCCCCAGGCGGAAATGTGGTGGTCGCTGTGGTGCTTCCGCGACCGGGTTGACCGCGTTCTCGAAGCCGCCGCCCAGCTTGGGCTCCATGTCGGCGAGGCCGACACCTTCCTGCGCTTTCCCGAAACCATCGTCGTTCCGGTCTATGGTCGCCGCGCCGCGATCGAGTTGCTGCTGTTCGCGACGGGCGGCATTGCCGAGCTGCGACGCGCCAGCGACAATCCTCATGTTTTCACCCATGACCTGCGCGACGAGGCGCGCGCCTTCATCGACGACCTTGCCGAACGGACGATCTGGCCCGGCCGCGAGGCGCCGGCCATCTGCCTTCTCGATACCGGCGTCAATCGTGCCCATCCGCTGATCGAGCCCGCCCTGGCGGTCGAAGACCTGTTGAGCGTCGATCCCGCCTGGGGCGGCGACGATCATGCGCCCGGCTCCGGCCACGGCACCGGCATGGCGGGATTGGCGCTGCACGGCGACCTCGTGGCGCCCTTGGCCGATCAGGAACAGCGACGCCTGACCCACCGGCTGGAATCGGTCAAAATCCTGCCGCCCGCAGGGTTTCCCGCGAACGACCCTCACGCTTACGGTCCCATCACCCAAGGCGCCATCGCACGCGCCGAAATCCAGAACCCCGACCGCGCGCGCCTGTTCTGCATGGCCGTTACCAATGGCGGACGCAGCGGCGCCGAGGCGACCGCATGGAGCGCCGCCATCGACCAGGCTGCGGCCGGCGCCGAATCCGAGGATCAGGAAAACCCGTCGCCCAAGCGGCTCATCGTCCTCGCCGCAGGCAACGTCCCCGACCACGCCGATCCGGCGGAGATCACGGACGCCGACGCCTTTCCGGCGGAAGATCCCTGTCAGGCGTGGAACGCGCTGGCGATCGGCGGCTACACCGAAAAGAGCCAGATCGCGGAGGCCGGCTATCAGGACTGGACGCCGATGGCGGCGGTCGGCGCCGGAAGCCCCTACAGCCGCACCTCCTATCTCTGGCGCGCCGGTCAATCGCCGTTCAAGCCCGACCTCGTGTTCGAGGCGGGCAACCGGGCGATCAGCCCCGCCAAAACCGAAGCGATTGCCGGCCTCGACTCCCTTTCGCTTCTCACCACCGCGCGCGATGTCGGTCAGCGTCCGCTCGACAGCTTCTGGGCGACCAGCGCCGCCACGGCGCAGGCGGCGCGCCTAGCCGCGCAGATCGCGGCGGATCACCCCGACTATTGGCCCGAGACCATCCGCGCGCTGATGGTCCATAGCGCGCGCTGGACGCCGCTGATGACCGAGGCCATCGCGGCCTGCGCCGCCAAGCGCGACAAGGCGGATTGTCTTCGCCGCTATGGATATGGCCTTCCCGATCTCGCCCGCGCTCGCGCCTCCGCGATCGACGATCTCGCCCTTGTCGCGCAAAGGGAGATTCAGCCCTTCCGCAAGGAGGCGTCAGGCATCCGCTTCAACGAGGCCCATGTCTATCCGCTGCCCTGGCCACGCCAGATTCTCGAAGACCTCGACAATCTGCGCGTGCGGCTGAAGGTGACGCTCTCCTATTTCATCGAGCCCAATCCCAGCTTCGCCACGGCGATCGACCCGGCGCGCTACCAATCCTTCGGCCTGCGGTTCGACTTGAAGCGGTCACGCGAGACCACCGCGAACTTCCTGCGCAGGAACAACGCCGAAGGGCGTGAGGAGAATGACCCGCGGCCGGTCAGCGAGAATAATGATGGTTGGCTGTTCGGCGAGCGCACCATCTCGGCCGGATCGCTGCACGTCGATATTTGGGAAGGCCCTGCCGTCGAGCTGGCCGCCCGAAACATGCTCTATATCCATCCGATCACCGGCTGGTGGCGCGAGCGAACCGGGCTCAAGCGCTTCAACGACAGAGCGCGTTACGCCCTCGTCGTCAGTCTTGAGACGCCGGAGGCGGAAGTCGATCTCTACACTCCGATCGAGACGGCCATCCCGACGCTGATCGACGTCGAGATCGAAGGCTAAAGCGCTGCGCTGGCGACGCGGCAGCGTCGATATCGTCATAAACGGCATCAAGATGACCACGCGTTTCCGGCGTGAGGATGATGGAATGGACCACCTTCAGCCGCAGTTGGCGGTACGCTCATGACGTTCGGCCAGGCCGGCGCGCACCTCTTCTAGCGGAATCCTGCGCGAGGGATCGGCCTGATAGGCGTCATGGCCAGGGACGACCTCATCGCGGAGCCATGTCTCCAGGGCCTGGAACGCGCGCAGCCCATCGCGAATGACTTCGCTCTCGCTGGCATATTCGCCCGACACCGCCTTGGCGCGCACTGGCACCGCCATGTCGTTCCGCAGCGTCACGTTGAACTGTTGGGGCGTCCGCATGGAATACACTCCTTGTGGATATGATCTAATCCTAATCGCACCATCCTCCAAGCCGAGCAGCAAGGCAGGTGCCGGGATGGCTGTCAGCCCCTGAAGAACTGGACGGTCTCCCTCGGACCCGGTCCGATTTTCCACACAGTATCCGACCGCGCAAATCCGAGCGCCCCACTGGAGGAGAGCGGGAAGGGGACAGGAGGATTGTCCTGTTGTCCCAAGAGGTGCCCATGAACTTGCCCCAACTCGCCCTGTCGCAGACCCAAGATAGCGCCACATGCCTGTCCGAGGTCGCCCGCTCTCTTTCCCATCGCCTGCGCAATGGCGCCGCCGTCAGTCGCCAGGGCCTCAAGCGCTTGATGACCGAGGCTTTCGGCGATGACGATGCCGGCGGGCTCTGGTCGATGCGCGATGCCTATGACGCATTGGAAACCGCCCAGGTCCTGCTCCTCGCCGATCCGCAAGGCTCGCTCCTTGGTGGCACGCCTGCCGACATATTCGAACGTCTGCGGCAGTTCGAGCGCGGCTTGCGAACCCAGACCTATCGCTCGGAAAAGCAGGTCGATCTCCAGCAGTTCAGCACGCCGATCACCCTGGCCTGGCTCGTGGCCATAGCGGCGCGCTGCCGACCGGACGATATCTTGCTCGAACCCTCGGCCGGCACCGGCATGCTTGCCGTCCATGGCCTGCGGGCAGGCGCGCACCTGCTTCTCAACGAACATGATCCGGCGCGCGCCGACCTCCTGTCCCGGAATTTCGGTCAGACTGTTACCCGCCATGACGGCGAGAATATCCATGATCTGCTGGCAGGCGAGCAGTCGCCGACGCTGGTGCTGATCAATCCGCCCTTCAGCCGCAGCGCCGGGCGCGGGATCGACCGTCATGCCGGCGCGCGCCATCTGCGCGCCGCACTGGCGTGCCTGGCCCCTGGTGGGCGATGCGTTGCCATCATGCCCACCAGCTTCTCGCCTGAAGGGTCCGCGGCGCTTGGCTATAATGCCGTGGCCGAACTTGTGCCACCCCGCGCCGAACTCACCATATCGGGCAGTCCATACGCCAAGCATGGCACGGGGGTCGATGTGCGGTTGCTGGTCTTCGACAAGGGATGGACCGGCACGCCCGAGCGCCACGTTGCCGGTGACATCGAAGCCGCGCTACGCCTCGTGCTTGCCATGCCCGATCGGCTCGATCCCCTCGAGCCGCCGCCGCTTGCCCCGCCGCCGGCCGCCGCTGCACCCCGTTCCCTTATCCCTCCCGCCCAATCGCCCGCCATGCTCTTCGCGCGCATGAACGGCCAACGGCTTACGCCACCCTCCCGGATCGCCGCCACGGCGGATGAGGCGCGGCCGATTATCTATACCGCGCAACAGGCGCCGCTTGCGCCTGGCGAGACCATCGGCATTTACTCCGCCTGGCGCCTCGCGCGGATCGCCATCGAGGATGCTTCCCGGCATCCCGACGACCTCGTCGAATCCATCGCCATGGCTTCTGTGTCGCTTCCGGCACCCAGCTATCAGCCAATGCTCCAGGACCGCGCGATCAAGGCACTCTCGGAGGCGCAGCTCGAAACCATCATCTATGCGGGCGACGCCCATGAGCGCGATCTTGCCGGTCGCTTCTCGGCCAATCTCGCCGGCGATCGCCTGATCGAGGACAGGGACGGTCACCACTATCGCACCGGCTTTTTCATCGCCGACGGCACCGGCGTCGGCAAAGGCCGCGAGGCGGCAGGCATCATTCTCGACCAGTGGAACCGCGGCAATCGCCGCGCGATCTGGATTTCCATGGCTGACCTGATTGAGGACGCGCGCCGCGACTGGACGGCACTAGGCGGCCTTGCCATCGATATCCAGCCGATCGCAAATTTCCCTCTCGGCAAACCGATCACGATGGAAAGCGGCATCGTCTTCCTGACCTATGCCGGCCTGCGCTCCGCCCGCCATGACTCGGCATCGCGCCTGCAGCAGTTGCTGGACTGGACCGGCGAGGACTTTGCCGGTGTGATCGTCTTCGACGAGTCCCACGCGCTGGCCCATGCCGGCGGCACGGAAACCGATTTCGGGAAGGCTCAAGGGTCGGAACAGGGGCTGGCGGGCGTCCGGTTGCAAAATGCCCTGCCACGGGCCCGCATTCTCTATATGTCGGCCACCGGCGCGGCGAAGCCTGAAAACCTCTCCTATGCCGTTCGCCTTGGCCTCTGGGGACCGGGCACGGCCTTTGCCACGCGCGACATGTTCATGAAGGCGATGGAGGAGGGTGGCATTGCAGCGCTTGAGGTCGTTTGCCGCGACCTTAAGGCGATGGGCCTCTACACCGCCCGGGCACTGAGCTTCGCGGGCGTCGAATATGAGCCGCTCGAACATGTGCTGACGCCCGACCAGATCGCGATCTACGACGCCTATGCGGATAGCTGGAGCATCATTCACCGCGGGCTACGCGAAGTGCTGGCCGAGATCGGCATCGTCGACCGGATATCGGGCAAGACGCAGAACGCACGGGCGCGCGGATCGGCGCTCAGTTCCTTCGAGTCGGCCAAGTTGAGGTTCTTTTCCAGCCTTCTCGTGAGCCTGAAAATCCCCTCGCTCATCAGGGCGATCGAACAGGAACTGGCGTCGGACAACGCCGTCTTGGTGCAGCTTGCGAGCACGGGTGAAGCCATCATGGACCGGCGGATCGCCGAACTCACCGCCGAGGAGCGGGCCATGCTGGATGTTCAGGTCTCGCCCAAAGAAACCCTTATCGACTATTTGAAAAATGCCTTCCCCATACGCCAGATGCGGGTCTTCCGGGCAGACGACGGCGCCGTGCGTGCCGAACCGATGACCGATGCCGAGGGCAATCCGGTGTTGTGCAGACAGGCGATCGCCGCTCGAGACGCACTGATCGAGGATCTGTGTGCGCTTCCGGCGATTCCGACTGCACTCGACGCCCTTATCGCGCATTTCGGAACCGACCGGGTCGCCGAGATCACCGGACGCTCGCGGCGCATCGTGACCGATATCACCGGGAAACAGAAAATCGAGAGGCGCGGCGCCCGCGCCAATGTCCTTGAAGTCCAGGCATTCCAGAACGGAAGCAAGCCGATCGCCGCCTTTTCGCTCGCGGGCAGCACCGGCCGGTCCATGCATTCCGACCGGAATTGCCCCACCGCCCACCGTCGGCGCGCGCATTTCCTACTCGAGCTGGGCTTCCGCATCCTCTCGGCCGTACAGGGCTTCGGGCGCAGTCATCGCACCAATCAGATGACCGCCCCTGTCTATCGACCGCTCACCACCGATTGCCGCGGCGAGCGCCGCTTCCTCAGCACCCTCATCCGCGGCCTCGAAGCATTGGGCGCCTTGACCAGGGGACAGCGCCAGACCGGATCGCAAAATCTCTTCGACCCGTCCGACAATCTGGAATCGGACTATGCTCGTGACGCACTCACACAGTGGTTCCATCTTCTCTACGAGGCCAAGCTGCGCAGCGTCTCGCTCGACGACTTTCAGGCGATGACGGGACTTGAGCTGTGCGACGAGGGCGGGGAACTGCTCGAGCGCCTGCCCCCTATCCATCGCTGGCTCAACCGGATCCTGGCGTTGCGGATCGCCACCCAGAACAGCATATTCGAGGAGTTTCTGGGACTGGTCGAGGATCGCGTCGAAGCAGCGCGCACGGCAGGCACACTGGACCTGGGCATCGAGACCATCCGCGCCGACCGCATGGATCTGCTGTCCGATCAACTCTTGCGCACCGATCCCGTGACCGGGGCCGAGACGAGGCTATTGCGCCTGGAACTGCATCGGCGGCCGCCGATCACCAACTGGGCGATGCTCCAGCTCGAATGCAAGGATGCGGACGATATCGCCTGGCTTCGCAATGCCCGCTCCGGCCGGGTGGCGCTGCGCGTGCCGACATGGCCGGGGCAGGATGAAGAGGGCAACTGGATCGAGCGATGCTATCTTCTTCGCCCCACAGGCCAGTCCCGCATGGAAGTCGCAGCCCTGGCGGCCAGCCACTGGGGCGAGATCGAGCGCGACACATTCCAGCACCTCTGGGAACAGGAGGCCACTGAAGCCGGCAAAAATCTTCTGGTCGAAACGATTACTCTCGCCACCGGCCTGCTATTGCCCGTCTGGAACAAGCTGCCCGAGGATGATGTGCGGGTGTGGCGGATCGACGATGGCGCCGGCACGTCCATCCTCGGGCGTATCATCCATCCTGCCGCCCTCGAACGGCTCGAAAGGGAGTTCGGGCTTGATGGCGGCATCGCCCTTGGTCCTGACGAAATCATCGCCGGCGCGCGTACTGGGACCGGCGTTCCGATCCCCGGACTTGGAACCGCAAGGCTCGCACGGGTTCATGTCAACGACAGTCCCCGTCTCGAGATCCGGGACTATCGCCCCGAAGATCGGTCCTGGCTGAAAGCATGCGGCGCATTCAGCGAGGTCGTGCAATTCAAGACGAGATTGTTCCTGCCACCCGAACGGGCGCGGGACATCGTTGCCAGGATTATCGCCGAGCGCCGCTGATCTCGGCTCGGTAACGCACCGGACAGGCGAAGTACGGCGCGCTTTCGCCGCACTTCGCCGCAGATCATCATTCCGCCGGTGCGGCGACCTCCGCCTCGCCGGCATCCTGCTTGACCGCCGCAGCACGCCGCCGAGGCGCCTTCGGCTTCGTGGGTGGAGCGGCCTTCACGGCTGAGCCTTTCGTTGTGGCCTTCTTTCTGGCCGCGGGTTTTGCAGCTTCCGCCGTTGGCGGCGCGGCCGCAACTTCCTCGGCGGGCGCCGGCGTCGGGGCTTTCGCCGCAACCTTCGTCTTCGCCTTGGCCGGCGTCTTCTTCACAGCGGATTTCTTGGGAGCTGTTTTCTTGCTTGCCGGCTTTGCAGCGGCGGCGCCTTCGGGCTGTGCAGGCGCAGCTACCGGCTCCGGCGTCGGTTCAGATGCAGCGGTCCCGGCCGCATCGCCCAGATCGGCAAGAGCAGCCCTGACACGAACACGCCGGGACTTTTTCTCAGGGACAGGGGCCGCCTCGGTCACCGGTGCAACCTCCGGCACAGTCGCCGAAGCCCCTGCCGCTTCTGTCTCGGCCACACGCGCTGCTTCGACTGCGGACGCTTCAGCCGCCGACTGTGCGCCAACACGCCTTCCAAGCCCCAGCTGCTGCGCGACAGCACGTCGATGCTCCGAATAGGCCGGCGCGATCATCGGATAATCCTTGGGAAGATTATAGCGTTCGCGATATTCTTCCGGTGTCAGCCCATTTGTCGCCAGATGCCGCTTCAGCGTCTTGTAGGGCTTGCCGTCGAGCATGCTGATGATGTGCTCACGCGAACCGAGGCTTTTGCGGATCGATACAGCCGGAACATATTCAGGCGCTGCCGGCGTCTCTACCGTGGCTTTCCGTTCCAGCGCGTCACGGGTCGCTTCGATGATCCCGGCAATGTCGGCCGCCGGCACCTGATTGTTCGAGAAATAGGCGCTCAATAACTGCACCGTCATGGCGGTGGAATCGGGCTGCTCGGTGTCGGCCACGTAAAACTCCCTGAATTGGAAGGCCATGAATATGGCGGTGATTGTGGGGAAGAACTTGGGGGCAACAGCTAAGCGGGAAAGCGCTGCTCATGCAAGCACCCTGTGCATCGCGCGCATGGGACCGAAAATGAGAAGGGGAGGAAGAGGGGAAGATCAGGACCGATTGAAGGTCTTGTTTCCATGAAAGGCGAACCATGGCCGACCGCGTATCCGCCCACATCATGATTGGCGGCATGCTTGCCCGCTCCACATATCCTCAACTCATCAAGGCTATAGGCAACGATAATCCCGCTATCGATTGGGATGGCACGCCGTTCAGTCCTGAAGATCTACCCACCGATACGCCACTCGCGCTGATGGATCATGACGTCGCCGATGGTCGTTTCGAAGAGATCGAAGATGTCTGTCGCCGTCATGGCCTCCACTATGTTCGCTGGTCCGGCGGCTATCCCGGTAGTTTTCCGTCTGTTCGGGTTATTTACCTCGGCCATGGCGAACCACAACTGGTTCTGACAACCGAGGAGGACGAGCAACTCTTCCCGATTGAACGCATCAGGGAATTGGGAAGTCTCGAGGCGATCGAAGCGGAATACCGCCTTGCGCGCATGAATCCGCCCCCATTGTTGCTGGTCGACGACGATCCGGGCGATCCGGCTATTTCGGAGACCATCCATGGCTGATCATCATGTCCAGGGATCCTTCGCTTTCACTTGCACGGCAGCCGAAAGTGCGTTGATCGACGAGGCGTGGCAGCATGCTGCCGACCTGCTGGGTGACTTCACGCCAGGTGAACCGAGCGCGGAGTTTCTCGCCGCCTTCATGCCGACGGACCTCGGCAATCCGTTCAACGGCCTGCTCGGGCTCTTCGATGACCCCGCCTTTCCCGATTTCGGAGCGGAAATCGAAATTGAGAGCGGCGTCGACTGTGTCGTCTCGATCTACGGAACCACGGACTTCCAGCCAGGCCCGATCGCCGAACTCATCCGCCATTGTTGCCAGGAGAGTTTGAAGGCCCAGCCCCTCGGCTTCGACTGGAGCTACAACTGCTCACGTCCCCGTCGCGACAGCTTCGGGGGAGGGTGGTGCGCGATATTCGCCGATCATGTCGAGTTCGAGACCACGCAACAGCGGCTGGCGCGACGACTGGCCATATTCGCTACCGCGCCAGTGCGAGACCCGCCCGATCCATGGGTCGACGACCCCGACCATCCTTCCGTCGACCGGATCGCCGAGGTCCTGAATGGCGACACGCGCCTTGGTTATCTCGACTGGACGCTCGCCCGGATTGAAGCAGGCGATAGCGCCGATGCCCTGACGGTGCCGCCGCCGGCCTGACCGGCACACACCACAAAATCATCTCAAACCAGAAGGACAATATCATGACCGACGCCACCGCGCCGGGCGCATCCGCGCGCCTGTATAGCCAGACCGAACATGACGACCGCGGGAACTTCCACTATGAAGGCGACCTCTATCGCGCCGGAGAAGCGTTGCCGTCGCTCGCCTCCCGGATCGAGCGCCATCTGGCACAGCATTTTGCTGAAACCACGTTCGCGATCCGCACGGAGAAATTCTCCGGAGGGCGCAAGGTCATCGCGGAGCTCCTCGATGCTCCGACCGACCTGACTGGCCGCGACGCGCAGAACGCCTTCATTGTCGAGGTGCGCGATCAGATGGAACGGTTCGGTTCGACCCGGACAAATCCATTGCAGGATTTCTGGTCGTGCAGCTTTTACTGCGAAGTGCGCATTGGCCAGGCTTATTGGGCGGCGTTGGCAAAGCGCCAGGGGAGCCGCAATCCGGTCGATACGGTGATATCGCTGGCGGCCTTCAAGAAGCGGATCAGAGCCGGCGACCAGTTGAAACTGATCGACGCGCCAGCCGGTCATCGCCTGCTCGGCACGACCCGCGAAATCACGAAGGTGCGCTCCGGCGACCTGATCCTTGAAGGACGCTCCTACCTCAGCTTTCCCCGGGCATCAGCCTTTGCCTGTGACGGCCGTCTGATCCGGATCGCCATCGGCTCGGAACATGGTCCGGATGACCACCTGCTGTACGAGTGGATTCGCCTGAACGCCGCCTGAGCAGGGCCATACCCGCGCCCGCACTCTTCAGTTCGCGCGAATTCCGGGCGGTTACGAAAAAGCGCCGCACAGAAGATCCTGCTGCGGTTGGCTCATCCGCCCGCGCCCACGCGCGCGTGACATCATCGATCCGGAGGCTCCGATGCATGAGCCCTATCTCAAGGCGATGGCGACGCTGCTCCGCCGCAGCCAGCCGCGCCACGATCTCTACACCGTTTTCGGCCACTGTATGGAGGCCATGGCACTTGCCCTGGCCAACAGCGTCGATCTGCGGCAGCGCGAGCCACGCGAGGCGCGCTATCTCGACATTGTCGGACACTACCGGCCGGATGTGATTGATCTGTTTCCGCGAGTCCTCGCTGAACTGGTGCAGGCGCTCGAAGTCGGCGCTGGCGATGTGCTGGGCGCCCTGTTTCACGACCTTGAACTGCACAACAAGGCGCGTGGTCAGTTCTTCACGCCTTTTACCCTCAGTCGCTTCATGGCCCAGGTGACCATCGGGGATTGCGAAAGCGTCAAAGCGATCATCGGGGAGCATGGCTTCGTGACCGCGATGGAACCGGCCTGTGGGGCGGGGTCGATGGTGATCGCGCTCGCTGAGGCCATGCGCGATCTCGGTATAAACTATCAGCGCCATCTTCATGTTACCGCGATCGATATCGACCCGCGCGCGATCCATATGGCCTATGTCCAGCTCTCGCTGCTGCATGTGCCGGCGCATCTTATGGTCGGAAACTCCCTTTCGGGCGAAACGGGCGAGCATTGGTACACACCGGCCCATATTCTGGGCGGATGGAACGCCCGGCTCGCCCATCGACGACGCCACGAGCCCACTGGTGAGGCGCTTGTCCATGCTGTCGAAGCGCCGCCTGCGCAAGTCCCGATCAACCACGCAGTTTCACCGTCGCGCGATCCCCGAGCATCGCCGCCGGCCATGCCGCAACAGCTGAGCCTTTTCTGACCATCCGAGATTTCACATATCTGGAGACCGCCATGTTCCATCATGTCCATATCACCGCGCTCAGCCGGACGCCGGCCGGGATGACGGTCATAACGCTTGCCATCTGCGGACCACGCGGCGGTATGCGCGCCCTCGAGGATATTTCCATCGAGGAAGCCGAGGAGATGGCGGTACGGCTTTAGACGGCCATCACCGCTGCACGCGCCGGGCTCGACAAGGATCCGGCCGATGTCTTTGTCCAGGATGTGGTCGGTCAACTCGGCGACCCCGCACTTGCTCTCGATCCATCTTTCCGCAGATGGTGTAGCGCGCACCATGGCCTGCTCAGCGCTCGGCAAGCCGCAGAACGCTGGTGCTGCTGGCGCGTCGCCTGAGCCCCATGGCGATCGAAATCATGGTCGGCCTTCCGCACCTGCGCGAGGGACCGATATTGAGCCGCGCCCGTGCCATGCAGGTGCCGACACTCATCTCGGCGAACGCGCTCTCGCGCTGGAATCGCAGCAAGGGCTGGCCGGAATGGCAGGGGTGGCGCCTCGATTTGCTGAAAAATGCCGGCGGATTGTCCAGCATTTCATTGGACAGTGCGGGATTCGTGGCTTTGTCGCGCTATCACGCATATCCTTGGGCAACCGAGGACTATCTCGATCTCGCCGCAAGCTATCCGTTCCGCTGGTTCGCCAGCATGGACTATTGCGTTGAACCTGAGATCGCACCCGATCGCGAAGAGGTTCGCGACCGGATTTCAAGGACCATCCGCGTCAACCGCGATTGCTGGCGCGGCGCTCATGACCGCGGCATTGCCCATCGCTTCATGCCGGTAATGCAAGGCCGGGTCGCAGGCGATTATGAAAATTGCATCGATGCGCTGGGCGATATCGTCGAGGCCGTACCTCTGATCGGTATCGGCTCCATGTGCCGCAGACCCGTAGGCGGCAGCGATGGGGTAGTCGCCATCTTCGAGCATCTCGATCGGATTCTCGGAGCCAAGACGATGATTCACGGGTTCGGCATAAAAGGCACGGCCCTCAGCAAGCTGAGCGGGCTCGAACATCGTGTCGCATCGGCAGACAGCCAGGCATTCGGCCTCACCAGCAGGATTGAGGCGCGCCAGCGCGGCATCTCCAAGACCGACGCCTTCGTCGCCGATCATATGGAAAGATGGGCGCGCTGCCAATATGCACGGTCCGCCCGTTCTCCCGCGCCCCTACAGGGCGAGCTGCCGCTCGGCCCCGACGACCGACTGCCACGCGATCCATGGAAGAGGGCGATTGCACAGGCCCGCGCCGAAATCCGGGCCCTGATCGAAGAGGGGCAACTTTCGCACGATGAAATTTCCGACCCCTGGATCGCGCAGTGGGCAGCCGACATCTTCCAGGACGAACCGCTTGTAACCGCCGGGGATTCTCGATGATCCGCCACGGCGAAAGCATGGAGCGCATCCTGCCCGGCCTATATGCGGGGAACGAGGTCAGGGCTGAGCGCCACCGTCGCGGCTGGGCATTTCAGATGAAATGCGGCCAGCTCGGCCGCCAACTCTGGTTTGAATATTCTCCACACGGGCTGTGGACCGCCATCGGCATCTGGCGCACCCTGGACACCGGACTCTGGGTGGCGGCGCGCCTCCGCGCCGGAACGCATTTCTGGGATGAGAGCTGCCAGACCGCCCGCCTATATGGTGGTGACGTCTATTCCATTCTGCGCGATGAGGTGTGACCCGAACAGGTGAACCAGCGGTCAGTAGAGGATCAGGCCCGTTCCCGGCATGAGTTGATCCAGAAAATCGAAATCACGCCGGTTTCCTGTCAGTAGATCGCAACCTGTCGCTGCAGCCTGAAGAAACAGCAGGGCATCGTTGAGCAGCGCGATGGAATGCGGCTGACCCGAAAGGCGTATTACCGTTCCCGCCAGCATACCCGCCTCGCCGAACACACGCGAAGAGGGCACGCTCAGGCGATGCTCGGGAATATCGTCGATTGTCCGCCCCAGCATTTTGAGAACAGACGCTGTGCGCTTGTCGGCCGGATCGAGCGCACCCATCAGATGGGTCATTTCGCCAAGCGCCACGCTCGAATGGTTGACGATCCGGTTTTCCAGCAAGCGGTCTACTTCGAGAGGCGTCTTGCCCTGAAGCACGTCGATATAGACGCAGGTGTCAAGCAGGAGCTCCCGGCCGACGACGGCTGTCTTGTGAACGAGCGGCAATCCCTCTTCGGACCGCCGTGTCAGCCTTGCTGCCCGCCGCTGCGGCCTGATCCTGCGTAGCGACGCCTTGCGATCAAATCCCAAGCGCAATATCCGCAGGAATGGAACCCTTCCGGCCTACCAGTCTCGCACCGAAATCATCCTCGAGCGCCACTTTGGCAAGAGCATATTCGACGAGATCTGTGGTCGAGGCGATCCCGCTGCGCATCTTGGCGCGATCGATGAGTTCACGCGGCACGCGCGCGCCGACGGCGCAGTTTGTGCCTGACAGCAAACCTGCCGCTTTCGCGGCGGCCACGACCGCTTCATGTCGCTGGGACAAATGATCTTCGTGCTTCGTTGCCATCGAAAACTCCTCGCGTTGAACATATACGCCATTTTGTAAAACATGCAATGCGTCGCCGAAAGCCGCCTGCCAACCTCATTCTTGCGGACCGAGCCAGAGCGCCTGGTAGTGTGTGCATTGCCGCATCAGCTCCGCATGCGTCCCGCTGCCGACCAGACTGCCGCCTTTCATGAAAAGAACCTGGTCGGCACCCTTTGCTGTCGCCAGGCGATGGGTGATCATGATGAGCGTCGTCGCGTTATTGGTCCTGCACCGCAGCCTCGCGATTACATCTGCCTCGCTGCGCGGATCGAGCGCGGACGTGCTTTCATCCAGGATCAGGATCGGCACGTCCACCCCCGCCAAGCGTGCAAGCTCGAGCTTCTGGATCTGGCCTCCCGACAGGCGTTCGCCCTGTTCCCCCAATTCCATATCGAAGTCGATCGGTCTTCCAGGTTCGTGGAAGCGCCAGACATGAAGCAGTTCCTCGACGTCGCTGATGGGCTGGTTCGCCGGCGGATAGAGGATATTCTCCCGCAGCGATCGATTGAACAGCCCGATGAACTGCGGCGCATAAAGAATATAGCGATGACGCTCGCTCCAGGGGATCGTCGCAATATCCACTCCTGCAATCTCAACCCTTCCCGAGGCAGGGGCGAGCACGCCGGCAAGGATTTGGGCAAGCGTGGATTTGCCCGAACCGTTCGGGCCGACAATGGCGACGAAGCGCCCTGACGCGATGTGCAGTGAAATCCCGGCGAGGGCAGGCAAGCCATCGTCATAGCGGAAGCTGAGATTTTCAGCGGCGAGATCGGCATCGGCAAAGCGGTCGGGCTGCCAGGAACCCCGCTCATCCTCGGCATTCGTCAATGCCAGAACGTCGCGAATGTTGGCGATCGCGACGCCGGCCTGCGCCAGAATATAGCCAAGCGAACTCAGCGGAACCGTCAGTCGGAAGGCAAAGGTCTGCAACAGCACGAATTCGCCCGCCGTCATTCGCCCTTTGCCCACGTCGAGACCGGCCAGCATGAGCAGCGCCACAAGCCCGGCCCCCACGATGCAAAACTGGAGCGCCGCCATGATCGTCAGCGAACGGTACATGGCCACGCTGGCCTGCCGCTTCGCGCTCAATGTCCTGCCCACATAGTGGAGTTCGCGATCGAGAGCGCCGTTGAGGATGACCCGGCGGGCATTGCGCACGATGTCGCCGATCGTGCGGGACACATGCGATGCCGCCGCATTGGTTGCATCGGCATGCACACGGTGGCGTGCCGCGCCCATCCAGGTTGCCCCGAGAAATCCCAAAAGCGTCACGCCCAGGATGAGGACATAGCGAGGCTCGATCAGGCTGGCGATCACCGCGAGACTGGCAAGAGCCTGCAGGAAGACAGGCCCCAGTCGCCAGATCAACCCTTCCACGACCAGCGTCAGGCTATAGGGCAATCGCTCCAGCATGCCGGGAACGCGTCCGCTCCGGCTGTCGCGCGCCGCGGTGATTTGAGGCAGGGCGGCGCCCAGCGCATGGGTTTTGAGCTGCCGCGCCAAAGCTTCGACCATTTGTGCGGTGCAGGAAAGCCTGGCCGTTTCCAGGATGGAGGCGCCCGCCCAGCATCCCACGAACAGCAGGATGTACAACAACAATTGCATGGGCGGTCCCACTGGTCCGGCCAGCGTGTCGATCAGCAGCTTGAGCGCATAGGGACCGGCGACGCCCATCGCGATCACGAGGGTTTCCAGGGCAAAAGCCTCTATCAGACTCCGCCTGGCACCGAGGTTCGCAGACAGCATCAGCCGCGTCAGCCGGACCAATATGCCGAACGTCGTCACTGTAATGGCCTCCTGGCGATCGGTGAATGAGCCAGAAGGAGGATTTGGAACGCGGCCTTCATCCTAGCGGCAAATCAGGCTGTTGCGAAGCCGGGATCGCCAGACGCCAGAAAGGAAAGGGAGAGGCGGGAATGTGACGGGAGACGTGGATCGTCCCGTCGTTCCTCTATCTCAAGGAGATGGTTCCCATGGCGACCCTTGCCCGCATGAACGAAGCGCCCCCCGTATCCGCCCCCTATCGCATCGATGTCTCGCGCGGCCGAATGAGCAGCCGCGTTTCCTCGGAATGGTTTTCACGCCCCGACGATGAGAAATATCTCTCGCTGACCAGCCTCTATGATGCCGTTCGTGGCCGCGCGGACCGGGCGACCACCCGCATCGTCGAAAGCCGCGCGATCCGGGTCGAGGCGAAAAGCGACAATCCCGAACGCCTGATGCTGATGGCGCCCGGAGATGATCGCCCCCTGGCGCCGACCAACTGGTCCTTCGGCCAGGTGGCGAGCCTCGTTGGGGCACCGGCTTCCTATCTGCGCCAGCTTCCAGCGGCCCTTGCGGGCATCAACCTGCAACATGGGCTTATGACCCACCGCGGCGAGCAGGTCAAACTGCTCCAGACGGATAATGGCAGAACGGAACTGCGCGCTGCTACCGGTTCCGAATATGGGCGCATTTTCGACTGGGAACTGGTCCAGGCTGTGATGGCCTTTGCCGGCGATGGCGTCGGCGATACGCGATGGAAGGTGCCTGGCACAATTCAGTGGGGCAGCATGACCTACAATCCTCACGTGGACATCACCAAGGAAACGACCACACTCTACGCATCGGACAGAGATATTTTCCTGTTCCTCGTCGATGATACGCATCCGATCGAGGCAGGAAGACTGCCAAATGGCGATCCTGACCTGTACTTTCGCGGCTTCTATGCGTGGAATAGCGAGGTCGGCTCGAAAACCCTTGGCATCGCGACATTTTACTTGCGCGGAGTATGCGCGAACAGATGCCTTTGGGGTGTCGAGAATTTCGAGGAAGTCAACATCCGCCACTCGAAATTCGCCGGCGCCCGTTTTGCCCATCAGGCCGCTCCGGCACTCGAGCATTTCGCGAACTCCTCTCCGTCGCATTTCATCTCCGGCATCAAGGCCGCCCGCGAACGGATCGTCGCGCGCAAGGACGAAGATCGCGAGCCTTTCCTGCGCAGGCGCGGCTTCTCGAAGGCCGAGACCACGAAAATCATCCAGACCGTGCTCGCCGAGGAAGGCCGGCCGCCTGAATCCATCTATGATTTCGTGCAGGGCATAACCGCGCTCGCCCGGTCGAAGCCCCATCAGGACAGTCGCCTCGAACTGGAAACCAAGGCCCGAAAGCTCCTCGAACAGGCGCTTTGACGCCCGGCCTTCGTCCGCTTCTCCACTCTTCAGTCCCGCATCCTGGTCCCGCGCCAGAATGCCCTTAGTCATGAAAGGATGCCCGATGCGTCCCCATCAATCCGCCCCCCTTCAGGAATTCACCGTCGACGTCGCCTTTTTCAGCGGCGCAGACCCTTTCGCCACCGAAACATATCGGATCCCGGCCGCGACATGGTTCAGCGCTCAGCAGCAGGCGCTGCATATGTCGGTGAACAGCGTCTACGATAATGCGCGCATTCCCGATCTCCGTCGCACCGCCACCGTCCGGTCCGCCTGACGCACATCTGCGATCAAATCGGACATAGCCAGCCATTCCGGCGCATCATGCGGCGGAGTGGCCGGTCCCGATCAAGGACATCATCATGCAGGAACCTGACGATCGCATGTGGCGCGCGCTGCTCGATTTCCGCGCGCGTCATGGCCGGCGCTGGAAGGACGCGCTCACTCTTAAATGGATGAACGGCGATGACGAGCGGGAGCCAAACAGCGCATCGCTTCGCATGATCCGCAACCAGTTCGGGCCATCCTGGCTCTCGGACTTGCCCAGGCTTCGCCTCGACAACGCGGCGCGGCGTCTCGCCAATCTGGAGAAGCTTCCAGATATGTGCGCCTGTCCTCATCTGGAAACTGGCGAGACCATCATCATCAAGCGCGGCGAGGCCCGATATTGGCCAATGCCCTCGCTCATCGCGGTCGATGCGTTCAATGCCAGTTTCAATGCGAGGCCTGCCGCGATCGCAGCTATGCAAGCCGGCGCCATGTTCGGATGGGATGTCCCGGCAGCCGATCCCGATCGCTATGATGCGGTTGGAAGTCTACTGACCGATCGGGGCAATGCTGCCGGATGAGATCCCCATTTCGCGGTGCCTCCTTGCCGCCGACCCGAGACCTAGAGGAGCGAGGGAGGGATGGCGTGATCCTTGAGGAGATCGCGCATGCATGACAAGCCGCTCAGAAATTCCGTCCAGCATGGTTGCGGGCCGTCGCTGCCTTCCTCCGGTGCCGAGGCCTCCCGCCATGATTGAAGCCTCGACAGCCTTCGATCCCGCCGACGCGCGATGCTGGGTCGCGCGGGGCCGCCCCGAAGATCATGCAGAGCAACTGGCTCGCGCATGGGCTGACTTTCCGGATCTTCCCAATGAGGCGCCAGCCCAGGACCGCATGGCCCGCATTCGCGAGCGCGTCGCGGCGCTTCGCCCCCTCAACGACGCCATCCGCGAGGAAGGCGAACGCGAGCGGAAGCGCCGGAATTTCGCCTTCGTCGAACGCCGCATCGCCGAAGGGAAGGGCGCCGCGCGCGATCATTTCATCCTGCAGGCTTCCTCCCGCCATGGCTATGACTGGGACGACGCGGTTCAATATGCGGATGGCACTATCGCGGCATTATCAGGCTGGGAACCGCGCCGATCCTTCCATACAAGGTCTGGCGCTAGCGCTGATCCCCTCGACAGCGCCTATGCCCAGGGCTTTCGCGATGGCGGTGGGCGTTTCGACGATCCGTTCGATGCCGCGCGGCGCGCCTATGCCGCCGCGGCCGCCATGGAGAGAGAGCCACGAACCACCTCAGTCCAACCAATGTCCCGGCCGCTTCCAAGTAGTTGGCCTCTGCCGACAGACGCGCCGCGCCCCACGCGATGGTCCAGGCGCCTGCTGATCATAGGTGCGACTGCCGCGGCGGATGCAGGCCTTGCCCTTCCTGCCATGCTCCAGTCCCGGTCAGGTCATCAGGAAATGACAATGATCCTTGCCGTTCCCGGCCAGGGCTTTGGCCCGTGGAATAGCGTCGGCAATGCCGAAACGGAATGTGCGCAGAAGTCCTTGCCTGTCCTGCTCGCCGATGTCGATCCTGACGATATTCTGGTCGTTGCAGACGGCGATGATCTCGACTGGATTGACCACCACGCCGATCTCCTTCCCCTCTGCCGCACGATGGAGCGGACGCGAAACTCGGTGATCCAGCAACGCGGTCAGTTTCGCACCTGGCTCGATCGTGGACTCGATACCGGCGAAATCATGGCCGGCGGCCATATCTGCTGGACGAAGGTCGCCCAGGGGCTCTCTGGCCGCCTTGGCGAATTTACCGCCCGCTATGGCGGTCCCGCCCGCCCGCGCGGCCATCAGATCGTCGTCGAGCTCACAGACGGAACGTCCGCAACCGGCTTCATGACGCCGCAGGGCGACCTGCTCAAGCCGGAAGCGATCATCTCCAACAAGGCGCATTTGCGCAAGCATATGGCGGCAATCCTGCGCCGCTTCGCCTCCGCGATCCCGCACTATTGACCTCTTCTGGACCAAGCGACGCCGGTTCGCATCGCGAGATTGGAAACCCATCATGATCATCCCCACCACCGGCAGGGCCATCATTCAATCCAACATCGACAGGATGGGACAGCATATCTTCGCAATCTTCCCCGACGCCGACAATGCGGGCTTTGCCTATACGATAGGCAACGCCCGTCTCGGCCTCCCCGAACTGCTGATTACCGGAAATTTCGCGCCGATCCTGATGGCATCGGTTCTCAACGAAGTGGGCCAGCGAATGCGCCAGACGGACCAAGTGCCCGACAAGGATATCGATATCGGAGGCGTTTTCCCGATCCGTCCCCGCCTCGCCGGGGCTGAGGCTCGCACCGCATTCACCATCCAGGTTGGGCGCTTTCTCGGCCATGATGAATATGCCGTCGTTCAGCTCCTCCTGCCCGATCCCATGGGTTTCTATCCCGGCGAGCCAGGATGCGACCCTCGGTACGACGTTGCCCGTCCATGATCTGCTATCATTGAGGAACGCAGCCATGCGCCCGACCGCGAAAATCCCATATACCGAACCACGCCAGCAAAAGCCGGTGTCCCTGATCGTCAGGCAAGCCGGATATCCCGACATCCTGGTGCAAACGCTTGAGCAAGCGTCGCGCGGCTATTGCGAACGCCGCGATAGGACCGGCCTTGGCGCCAGCGCTTTCCCGGAAGCCGAACTCATGCGCGACGGCGTCATCGTCGGCCGCATCAGCTATAACGGCCGCATCTGGCATCCCATCCCATGGCGACCGGGCGACAGGCCCATCTACGACAACGCAGCTTGCCATGGCGGCGAGGCCGAGAGCTGACATCCGCTTCAGCCCAATCCGGCCCGTTTCTGCAGAGTTTCCAGACCGCTCTCCGGACCGGGAAGCGGAGCGGAGGGGGAGGGTGTGTGTGGGAAACCGCGAGCAGCATTGCGCGCCCATGTGAAGGAAACCCTCGATGGATATGATCACCTGCAGGGCCCGCATCGGCGGGCAGGCTCCGCTTTACAGCTATCGCGTCCTTGTCCCCCTGGACCAGATCTCGCCCCTCCGTCGTCATCGTGTCGTCATCCTTCATGCCGTAACACCGGCCGGACGACAGCCCTGTACCCGGCTCGCCGACGTGCTGGCGCCCAACCGCTGGTTCGAGCGCTATCTCGCCATGCATTGCGGCCTGGCGGCGCGCCTCAATCTCGTGTCCCGCCGTGTCGAAGCCATCATCCTGCACGCCATTTTCCCTGAAATGACTGCGCGTCTCGTTCCGCCGATGCTTCAGCTCGATCATGATCCCGGGGAGGCCAGCCATCGCATATCCGGCATCGATCTCAACGCAGCCTTCGATAGCCTCGCACCGCGGATCGAAACGCTGATGGCGGCCGATCTTGGGCTTTGCATCGACAATCAACGCCGCGCAGCCTGAAGCAGGATCCAGCCCATGACCAGCTATGCCCCATTCCGTCTCGAAATCGCCGCCTGCCTTTGGGAAACGGTCCTGAACTTTCGCGACCGGCCTCCCACCGATCCCGATGCGCTCCAACGCGCCCTCGCCATCCACAGGGCATTCGACAGGCTTGGGGCTGACGCCCTGCGTCCCATTGTGCTCAGTTGGACCCCTAAGATCGAACGCGCATGGCGGGACGTCGATGACGATTGCCCCTTTGGCTACGACTGGGCCTATATAGGCCAATGGATGGTCGAGAATGTCGACTGGACCCATCCGCACCACCCGGTCCTGCACTCCGATACGACGGGACAGGATGCCGAACAGGCTTCGTCAACCGGCATTGGGGAAGCGGTATCGTCGGGACCGACGGATACGGTCAGCTGCCAGGATCACCTCGCCCTTTTGGCGCGGGCACGCTCCGCCCTCGAATATCCCGATGACCTTGCAAACCATGCACGGACCCAGTTGATCGCGGAAATCCGCGGTGCCGAGGATCTTTTCGAACAATCGCCCTTGCCCTGGCCGGTCCATCTTCATGCCGCCGCTATCGAGCACCGCTATGGCACCAATATCCATGCCGCCATCGATGAGGCCACGCTGGACGCGGAAATTGCCGCCTGGTGCCGGGAGTGGTGGAAAGAAGCCGGCGACGAACGCGATCCCGCCACGCTCGATGATGAGACCGTGATCGCCGTCTATTTCGACGGGCATCCGTCGGACGGATGCGCAAAGGACCAGCTCCAGGTCGTACCGCCACTTCTCAAGGCACCCAGCACTTCGGAAGCGGTGGAAATGGGACGCTATTGCGTCCTCTCGACGGCGCATCTCACGGTCCAGACTGCCGGCCTTCTCGATGGCTGGGCATCCTGGCCGCCAACCGAGCGGCCGATCGACATCGCTGCCTCCGTCTACGGCTGGTTCGTGCCCACGCGGTCGCTCGAAGAAGCGCGCCAGGCACAACTGCCGGCAGACCTGCTGCGCTTGATGGGCTTCGGCAGGAGCCGGGGCTTCCAGTTCCTGCTGCTCGATTGCGACGGCGACCGCTCGGATGATTTGCCGGTCCACGACTGGTGATCCCGCACTCGAAAGGAAATCTGATGATTGGAACGCTTGAGCGCGCCGTGGCTCCCAGCCGCTCGGCCAGTGCGCAGACACCGCCGACAATCCCTGCCCTACCGCTGCAACCGGGCAAGCTTTATCTTCGGCTCTACCACGGCCGGGCCACGCCCGACGAGCAGATGGAGGACTGGGGCAGCGATGGCCCCGTGATCGGACCGCTCGCCTCGATCCATGTGACCTATATGTGCCATCTGAAATTCACCGCAGCCCAGGACGTCATGGAACGCTTTTTCCCGGAGGTCATGGCGCAGTGGCAAGCCAGCGATGTCAGTAACGGTCATGGGCCGCTTTGCGACTGGCAGTTCAACGTGATCGACGATCTCATCGAATATGGCGGCAACCTATATGGGGATTGGTCGACTTTCCTCGCCGACGATCATGCTGCCCGCTAGCGCGTCCCACCCCATCATGGGCCATCGGCGCTACCCTCCAACAACGACAGCAGCATCACATGGAGGGCATCTTCCGCGCGCTCCCGCCTTGTCGCATCGCTCGAAGCCAGATCCTTTCGCATCCAGTCGGGCAATCGCCGCACAAGGTCGCGCAGTTTCACATCGTTTGATTGGCTCATCACCCTCCCTTTGCAGGACGGTCATCCCGGCGGCAACCGTCTTGCCCAACTGGCATCCGCAAACCGGGATGAAGGGGGAGGGGGCGGCGCAAGGGAGGCGGACAGACGGTCCGTCGTCGAGACCGGAGATGATCATGCCTCTTCCCGCCACCATCCAGACGGCCGTCAGCCAGGACGCGATCCGCCGCGCATCTCGCCTTTTCTCGGGGAATAGCCGCTACTGTCTCCAGGAGCTGTGCCAGAATGCACGGCGGGCCGGTGCCACGCGCATCGCGATCGATCTCACCCAGCAGGACCGCCGCTTCTCCCTTCATATTCGCGACGATGGCTGCGGTATCGACGATCCGGCTGCCCTGCTGCTGCTGGGACATTGAGGTTGGGACCATGACATCGCGCGGTCCGAAGACCCCGCCGGCATGGGCATGTTCAGCCTTGCGGGCCGCTCCGTCGAGATCCAGTCCTTTTCGCCATCGGCCGGCACGGCATGGAAAGTGCGCATACCGGCCCAGGCATGGGACAGCGGCGCACCGCTTGCCCTTGAACAGGGCACGATCGGCTGGGGCACGCTGATCTCGATCGCAATGCCCGATGACTGGCATTTCGGTTTACACAGGATTGTCGCGGATATCGCACTCCACTTTCCCTTGCCAATGACGATGAACGGGGTGTTGCAGCCGCGGGAAGATTTCCTCAAGGACGCGCTACTGGTCGAAGACGCCTGCGGCTGCCGTATCGGCGTCTATAATCTCGACCCTGACTGGCAAGATGGCCGCCGCATCAACTTTCACGGTTTGCGTGTCAAATGCCCCTTGCCCACCATTCGCGAAGTCAAGGACAGCTTCGACCACTGGGCCGTTCGGATCGATATTGTCGATGCGCCTGAAATCCATCTGGTACTTCCGGCCCGCAAGGACGTTATCGAAAGCACCGCGCTGAAGGTTCTTCGCGAATCCGCGGAACAAGCAATATATAAAATCATCGCCACGCAGCCCGATCATCGCCTCCCCTTCTCTGCCTGGAGACGGGCTCACGAACTGGGTGTCACCCTGCCTGAAGCGCGCTGCGCCCTGTTTCTCTGGCGTCCACAGACGCCCGACGACCATCATGCGCGCGTCAGCACCGGGTTCGCTTCCGAGGGCCCGATGCTGCTTGTCCCCACGCTGGAGTCCGACATCGCGCAGCCACTCGCGGTAGCCCGGCGCCAGGCGCCGCTTCAGGCGTTCCAGCTCGTCGAAGAGGAACGCCTGCTCGAAGGCTATAGCTGGTACGACCAGCTCCCGATCATCGATCAGCTTTCCTTTCAAATCCACCATGATGGGGCTGAATATCTCCATGGCGACGACCACCATCTCCCCGTCGATCTGCCTTCAGGTCTTGTCGACAGCATCACCCTCGAACTGACTGTCGCTCAGTCCGAATGCGAAAACGCACCACAAGCCAAGCATTCCATCGAAGTCCCGGCTCTTGTTTGCCCCAACAACGGTTGGGACATCGAACAGGCAACCATCCTCGTGGCACGCGACAGCGACATCAAACCGGACCGACTGGGGCATCTGATCTACGCGACGCTATTCTGTTCGATCGACGATGGCGACAATGATAGCTGGGAAACCCAGTCACGCGCCTTCGAGCGCGATGCCCGCCAGGAAGCGACCCGGATTCTTCTCGGCGAGGATGCCGCCATCCTTCAGGCCATCACGATGAACGCACGGGATCATCTGACCTGGCTGATCCCGCAGGATCGCAAGATCGTCATTCACGCCGATCGCGACGCTTTCACCGTGGATTTCATCTCGAACTGAACCGCCGGCGGGAGTGCCTGGCGCTCCCGCTACTCCTATCCGCCCCCCATGAAGGAGACTGGCCATGCGCCGCTTCCCCGTGTGCGCCTGCTCGACAGCGCATCTTCCCCCTGCCGACCGCGACACCATTGACGGCCTGATCCGAAACGCGCCCCGAAGCGGCGGCCGCCTCATCGTCGATCATCCGCTATTGTCGATCGAGCCGCACCAATATGGCTTCTGGATCCATCTTGGCCTGCTCGATGACTGGCCGGAGCGTCCCGACGACCTTTCCCCTGAGATCTGGGTTCTGCTGACCCACGCCCGCACGACCGGCGCCAACTGGATCAGCTTCGACCGCGACGAACCGCCCTGCGATCGCTTTCCGGTCTTTCCCGCGGTTACGGAAATAGCGGCAACGCAATCCGGCGACCTCGCCGAACCGGTGGCCACCGCAAGGCCTGTGGCCGGGACCACTGTGCGCTGCGCCTCTTGCGGCAGCGCGGATGTGATGCGCGACGCCTGGGCCTGCTGGGACGATCACACCCAGGATTGGGTCCTCGGCTCGGTGTTCGACGCAGCCTTTTGCGAAGCCTGCGAGAACGACACGACACTGGTCGTGGAGATCCTTGAAACCACGGAGATTGCAGCATGACCATGCCATCGGCCGCCATCGACCATCCTGTTACCCATGTCGCCCTCAGCAGCCTCGAGCGCTCGGCCTTGCAGGTCGCTCTTTTCGATCCCGCATCCATCGCGTCGATCCGCGGTGGCGCGCGGCTCAACCTGATCGACGCGGACGACAGCGGCATGCTCAAACATGTCGTCGCCCTGGCCGATTATCCCGATGCGCTCTGGCACGCGGTCGCGTCCGCCCTTGTCGAAGCGCCGACTCCCACCACTTCACCAGTCTCGCTGGCCGAACTTTATGCGTCCCGCGCCGTTCCCGATCCGCAGCTAAGTGCCTGCTTCATAGCGCTGATACCCGCCGAACTCGAAGCGGCGCTCGAGGCCGAGCATCCCGATGCGCTGGACAGACGCGATGCTTTCGGTGCGCGAATCCATTGCATGCACCAAATGCGCTGGTTCAACGATATTTTCGCCTTCCTGCCGCCCGAGGCGCTGTCGCAAACCGGCTGGCAGGCTGCCGCACGGCAAATCGACCAGCCCGAAGGGCCTCGCTGGGCACCGGAGCTTCTGCTGCGCCGCCGCTCGCTGTTCCACGATCCCAAGCTCGACCGCGCAGCCGCCCTGATCCGGGAGATTGAGGCGTCGCTCTGGATTACCTGCGAAGAACCGTTCGGGGCAGGGCAGGATTTCGACGCCTATCGCGCCGGCCTGTTCAAGCACCTGATGGCCAACCCCTGCGCGCTGGGAATCCTTCACGATGACGGCGATCGCCAGTTCGCTGTCGTGACCGATGCCCTGGAAGCGGCCGGTCATGACTGGCGCAATGCTGGACCCATCACTCTTCCGGCAGCGATCGCCGCCTGAATTCACCTCCACATTCAATGCGAACGACCGCCTTCTGACGGCCGGTCAAGGAGTATGTCCGATGAACATTCCCATCAGCAATTTCACCCGCGACGCCCGCGTCCCCCTCGGCCATTGCTCGACCGGTCCCCTCGAACTGGATCTCGGCAAGCTGATGTCGGGTCGCTGCCTGATCCAGGGATCATCGGGCGCGGGAAAGAGCCAGACGCTGCGCCGGATCATCGAGGAAGCCTTCGACTATCTCACGACCATCATCGTGGACCCGGAGGGAGAGTTCGCCAATCTCGCCGCGCATATCGGCGCCACCACCGTGGTCGCGCGCGACTATGCCAATGACGGTCTCACCGCACTTGCGCTGCGCACGCGCCAGCACCGGATCGCGTTGCACCTCGATCTCACCGATCTCGAACCCGATCACCGCATCGAGAAGGCGGCCGCCTTTTTCGCGGGGCTTCTGTCAGCCCAACGCGAACATTGGGCGCACACGGTGCTGGTATGCATCGACGAAGCGCATCTGCTGGCACCGCATATGGCAGCGTCCGCCCGTGATGCGGAAACCCGCCGCCTGGGCGTTGCCACGCTGACCGACATGTGCGCCAGGGGGCGCAAACGCGGCATCGGCACAATCATCGCTACGCAGCGCCTCGCCAAACTCGCCAGTTCGGTGGTCTCGGAACTGCATAATCATCTGATCGGCCTCAACGTCTTCGACCGCGATGTGGCGCGCGCCGCGGACCTGCTCGGGTTCGGCAGCGATCAGGCAGCGCTATTGCGCCTGCTTCCACCCGGCGAGTTCTTCGCTTTCGGTCCCGCACTGGCCGCCACGCCCGTGCTCGCGAAGATCGATCCGACGATTACGCCCCATATCGGCCGCACGCCTGACCTTGTGGCCGCTGCCGACCTTGGCCCGGACGAGAGCCGCACTTTGCTCGACCTTGATAACTTGCGCGAGGTTGCGCCGGTCAGGACCACCCATGCTGCCATGCGGGGACAGCGCGCGCTCGACGCCTTCCTGCTCGACCCTGCCGCCCCCGCCGCCGCACGCATTGTCGGTGCCCTGGGAAACATTGCACCTAATGCCACTACGTCCGACGATCTTGCGCGCCATCTTGCACTTGCCGCCAATGATGTCGACGCGGGACTGGATCTGCTCGCTGCCATCGGCGCGTCCGATACGATGCCGCGCGGGGATACGCGTATTGCGCGTCTGTCGGCCCGGTTGCGCCTGCGCGTCGTCGATACGCCCGTCGTCGGTCTGGTCTGAAGGAAGCGCATCATGACCCATAAAAGCTTCGATCTCGACGCCGATATCGTCGAACTGACCCCCTTCGTCCCCGAATCGGAAGCTGTTCCGACCGTGCCGCTTGCAGAACTGGCCTTCCGCGCGGACGCATGGCTCCCCGATGAGACGAAGCGTCTGCGCGCCGCTTTCGCCGACGATCGCACGATCGATGAGATAGCGGCCATGCTTGGCAGACCTCGGGCGGGCGTCGCCACGCGTATCCATGATCTTGGCATGCGCCGTAACTCGCGGCGGTCCTGGACCGAATGGGACGACGAGGAGATGGCACGCTGCTATGCGCACGAACCCACGGCAACGCTGGCCGCCCGGCTCGGCCGTGGTGTAAGTGCGCTCTATGCCCGCGCACGGCTGTTGGATCTGTCTGAGCCCGGATCGCCACCCTATAGCGGATGGGAAGATGCGCAACTTCGCGCCGGCTACGAGAAAGGCGTTCCCGTCGCCCAGATCGCGAGCCTGATCGGCCGCCCGTTCACTGGCATCATTGCCCGCGCATCGACATTGGGCCTGCGCCACGCCTGCCAGCCCGATGACTGGAGCGACGCGGAAATGAACCGTGCGCTCGAACTTGCGTCGACCGGCGCACGTTATGTCGCCATTGCGCAGGTTCTGACGGCCGAAGGCTTTCCGACCCGCAATGGTCGCAGCCTCGGGCAACGCCTGCGCAAACTGGGCTATGGTCGGGGCTGGGGACGTCCATGGATTGCTGAGGAAGACGATCTTCTACGCCATGCCTATACGACCGGCGCGAGCCTGACGCCGCTGCGCGAACGTCTTGGGCGCACGCCGCACTCGATCCGATGGCGGGTCGAGGCGCTGGGCTTGCGCGGCACCCATATCCATCGCGACGGCTTTCGGCAGGGGCCCGTCTGGACGGCCGAAGAAGAAGCCCGGTTGCGGGCGGACTATGGCAAGATTCCGACACGGCAGATCGCCGACCAGATTGGCCGCGGGGTGCGCGCCGTTCTCTACCATGCCAACCGGATGGGCCTTACCCACGGTTTCATGCGCGCGTTCAGCGCCGACGAGGACAGGGCGATCCGCAATGCCTGGACATATGGCGTCTCGATGGTCGATGTCGCCCAGGCGCTGGGCCGCGATCCCGCCGTCATCGGTAAACATGCCGCGCGGATCGGCTGTCGCTTCGACGACCCTGCCAGACCTGTCCGAGGCCCGAAAACCCGACGGGCAACTCGCACGCCTGTCACGCTTCAGAGCCTGCTCGCGCTCGATCCTGCGGAGGTGGTCGATGTCGACCTTCCGCTCGCTGCCTGATCCTGTTCCAGCACGGAGATCATCATGTCATCGTCTGATCATCGCGGCCCTTCCGCGTCACCATCCACAAGGCCCGAATTTACCTATTCCCGCTGGAGACATGGCGGCTGGTATGTTCACGGCGTCCGCTACCCAAATGGTGCGATCGGTTGTGTCTCCCGAAACTATCCCGACGGCAAATGGCGCATCGTTTGCGATCCGCGCCCCTTCGAGAAACGCCCCACCTTCCAGAAGCGCGAAGACGCCGCCATGGCCGAATGGCGACTGGCGCAAGCGGAAGTTCTGGAAAGCAATAGCGGCGCTCCGCGCTGCTGCTCACAACCCTGATCCTCGACACCCACCGTCAACCGGATGGAGGGCACAATGCCATCTGCCTGGAAAACCTGTTGCTGTTGCGGTCAATATGCCGGCCATTTCGAGCAGCACTGGAATCGCGATACCGGCTATGGTCTTTGCGAGGATTGCATCGACTATTGTGCTCGTGGCGAAACGGCCGAGAGTTTCGAGCGGACCTATGGCGTAGCGGGCGTCCATTATGCCCGAAGCCCGTCGCCCGGCATCCTGCGCAATGCGGACTGAACGACGAAGCCCGCACGATCCCCAAGAGATCGCGTTTTAGGCTCTCCGAGCCGATCAGGCTGATGATCTACGCGAGCACGTTACCAATCCCCATCGCCGTACCACTCGAAATACTGGTGCGCTACCGCCGATCTGTCGATCGCGGCCTGATTTTTCGCCTATTCTACTGGAGGATCCATGTCCCCGCCAGACCAAAGCAACGGCTTCTCGCCCTTGAGGAAGAAACTTTCCTCCTTCGATCATGCCCTCAGAACCGCACAGCAACTGCGAGGTCAAACAGGGGTTCCGCATTATGTCGTGCACGGCGTCGCACCCCTACAATTCTACAAGGTTACGATGCGGCCGCCGGCCTGGCCGGACCGCTGGCTGGCGATGGTCGCATGAGCGCGGGCAGTCGTGCGCCCGTCGTCGCGGCATGGGGTGCGGGCACCAATTCGACCGCGATGATCATCGAGTTGGTCCGCCGCGGCGAAATCCCGGACATGACGTTGTTGGCAGCCATGCCCGAGCAGCCACACACGAGGCGGCTTATCCCTGCCTTCCGCCAGTGGATGGACGATCATGGCGTTCCCAACGAGATCGTCGAATATCAGGCCCGGTTCTTCAAGCATTGGCCACCCTACACCTCGCTGCTCGATGCGTGCCTGACGAATGGCACATTGCCGTCGATTGCCTTCGGGCAGCACAGCTGTTCGGCCCGGCATAAAATTTCGCCGCAGGATAAGTGGGTCAAGGCATGGCCTCCCGCCCAGCACGCCTGGGCGAATGGACGCAAGGTTATCCGCCTGATCGGCTACGACTGCTCCGCCCGGGACAACCAGCGTTATGCTCATCGCGAAGGGCATGTTTCAGATCTTTTTGAGTACAGGTACCCCCTTCGGGAATGGGGTCTCACGCGCGAGGATTGTGAACACATCATCGCAGATGCTGGCTTGCCAAGCTTTTGTAAAAGTTCATGTTTCTTCTGCACGGCAATGCAGATTTCGGAGGTCCGCGCACTGCCTCGCGAGGAATTGCGGCTCATCGTCCTGCTTGAAGCGCGCGCCGCGCCGAGGCTTCGAACCGTTGAAGGTCTATGGCGCAAATCGACGAAAAAGCGTCCCGGTTCGATGACCGCGTTCATCCGTGCCGAAGCGTTACTCGATCCCGGCGAGATCGACGAGATCATCGCCAACGCGCCTCTCGATCTTCTCGACTTCCAGCGTGCAGCCGCTGCTGTTCCGATCGAGCAACGATCCCATATCAGCACATGGATCGACCGTTTCAATGCGGGTCGAGCCTGTGCTCCCCCACCCGCCAATGATCCGGATGACCTTCCCCGGACGGCTTGATCCCTGGCTCCAGCCCGGCATGGGACATATCTGGTGCCAGCGGCCTTGGCACCCATCAAGGACGTTGGCTGAAACGATCAGTGCAGTCAACACAAAGGCGTCGTCCGCCGCTTCGTAGTCAATCGCGATCCATGCGCTTTGCTGTGCGTGCCATAAGCTATCCCCGATAGGGACGAAGTGTTCGGCGATCCCGCCGTGCGGCCCGCCACCATCCCCTGCTGGTTCCCGCTACCGGAAACGCACCGGCCGGTGCCGCCCTGCATGGACCCGTTCGGTCTGCCTGCAGGAGCCGCCTGATCATGCCGCCCCCGCCGCTACCGCTACTCCCGCCGGCGTAGCGCCAGCGCGGCTACCGCCGCGCCTCCGGCCTCGCTCCCCAACCCCTCTTCGGCCCCGCATCTTCCACCCCGGCTCCGCGCCATGCCGCGGTGGTCGCGCAGAGTTGTGGGCGGGCCGGCGTTGCGCGTGGGGCAGGCGGGGAGGCGTCGCGCGGGAGGCAGGCGGAGCGCTGTCCCATGGGCGGGCGGCGCGCGGAGAGAGGGCGGGACAGAGAGGAGAGAAGGACCGGGGAGGGTGTCGCCGGAGAATGGTCTTCGAGCGAGATTCGAAAGGTCAAGACGATGAATATCGGTGAAATCTTCAATGTGAACAACCGCCTGACGGGCTCGATCGCCACCCGCACGATCGACCTGCCCCGCATCGGGCTGCGCAAGGTGATGAGCGAGAACGAGAAGGCTCCGGTCTACGAGATCCTCGCCCTGAACGTCGCACGCCGCTGGGTCCAGATCGGCGCGCTGTGGGAAGCCGTCTCGAAGCGCACCGGCGAAACCTTCCTCGCCGGGAATATCGACGATCCCAGCCTGCCCGAACCGATGCCGATCGCGCTCTTCCCGGCCGATCACGGAGGCTACATGGTCGCGTGGCGGCGCGACACCATGCGTTCCGACTTCGGCGGTGGCATGGGCGTCAGCCGCACCAACTATGACGATCGTGGTCCGCGCGATCAGGATGGCTTCGGCGGCAGCACCGCCGGTGCCAACGGCGAACTGACCGGCGCGGGTGCGCCGTTCGGCGAGGAGGACCCGTTCTGATCGCCGGTTGATCGGAACAGGTTCCGGGCCGGGGAGGCGTCAGGCTTCCCCGGCCCTTTTCTTTTCTCTTGTCTGAGGAGGCAGCCCATGCCGCTCCCTTCGTTGCACGACCTCGCCCCCTTCGCCGATCTCTCCGCGCTCTGCGCCGCGATCATGGCCAGTCCCGCCATCCGGGATATGCTTTCCCCGCCATTTCCTGCGGCCCATGTTCCGGAAATCCCGGCCGGGATCACCTGCGGCGAGATCATCGCAGCCATTTACGACCTGCTCGAGGGCACGCCCTTTGCCCCGCATGCCGCTGAAATCGTCGGGGCCGTCCTGACGCGCTCCGCCGCCTTCGCCGGCATCCGGGCGAGCATGCACTGATCCGACACCATGGGGGCGGGACGCCATCGCGTCTCGCCCCTTTTCTTTTCCATCATGCAGGAGAAGTCCCATGACCCAAGACCGTTCGCGCAGCATAAGCCGCTTCGCAGACCTGCCGGCATTGTTCGCCGAGATGACGGCAACGCCGGAATTCCAGCGCGCCTTTGGCGATCCTATCCCGCTTTCGATCATCCAGCCGGGCGACGAACCGGGCGAGCATGACATGCCCGATCCGTTGCACGCGCAGGCGGATTGCGCGGGGATCATCGCCACGATCTTCGACCTGCTGACCGATACAAGGCTCGATGCGCTCGCGCCCGAAATCGCGTGGGGCACCGTCAACAGCTTCCATTTCGTCGCTGGCAAGCTGGAAAAGCAGGAGGACGCACTGGTCGACGAGCTGCGCGACATGATGCGGCGGAACGATATCTCCGAAGTGTTCAACACCGAACTGGAGGAGAAGCAGCTCCTGTGCCAGTCACTGTCCGAACAGCGCGAGGCGGTCGAGTGCATGCGCGACTATGCCGCCGAAACCTTCCGCGTGCTCTCGGGCCGTCCCTGGTCGCCCGCGCGCGGCTCGCGTGTCTCGAAGGCCGCCACCGCCACACAGGTGTCGATACAGGACTTCCTGCGCGCCCGGGAACTGGCCGACCGCGAGCGCTACCGCCCGCGTGGTCCGATCGTTGTCGCCTCGGGTCATGCCGAATGGCATGACTGGCAACTGCTCTGGGACCGGCTCGATTCCATCCTCGCGCGCATCCCGCACATGACGCTGGTGACGACCGCGCAGCGCAAGGGGTTCGATGCGATCGTGGCTTCATGGGCGGGGAATCGCGAGGTCCAGCTCGTGACCTACTCGTTGACAGGCTCGGGACGCGGTGCGCCCTTCGCGCGCAACCGCAAGCTGGTCGATCTCAAACCCGTCGAAGCCTTGCTGGGGGAGGGGTCAGGCATTCAGGCCAATCTTTATCAGGCCCTGCGCAAGGCAGGTGTCCCTATCCATGCCTTCCGCAAGGCAGATCAGGCTCCGGCCGAGAAGGTCGCTCCGCCGGAGCGGGGTCGGCTGCGTCGGGTGGCGTAACGTCGGCGAACTTCCTTCATCCTGTCGGGGACGGCGCTTCGCGCTGTCCCCGTTTTTTATGGGAGCGCATGATGGCGATACCCGATCATCACCGAGCCAATTTTCAAACTTTGCTGGATGCCGCCATGGATGGCAATCTCGCTTTGATGGAATGCGTCGATGCGGTTTCCGGCGAACCCCGCTTTGTGGTCTGCGCCGTCGGCCGGAGCAGGGAGGAATATCTGTTCATGCCGTTCGGGCACTTGCATGACGGCGATCCCTTCGCCGCCTATGTTCCGCCAGCGCCCTGAGCAGGACGCGCCCCCGATCAGGCGGAACGACGTGCGGGCATCGCGAGCAGGCTCGCAATGCCCTCCTATTCCCATGATCGTCATGGAGGCGTCGGTTGGCGTCAAGGACGGCGGGGCCCCACCATTTTGCTCCGCAAAATCGTTGCCCCCACTGCCGCTTCGCGACCGCATCTGCGGTCCTTGACCCCGGCCCTCACCGTCCATGGACATTGAGGGCAGCGCTCGGAGGCACCCATTTGCGAATCAGGGGCATCGAGCCCCAGATTCGCAAAGCCTCTTCTCTCTCTAAAGAATTCCTATGGTGGCACGGGACCGCGTCGGCCTCAAGGACTACGGGGCCCCACCATTTTTTCGGGCGGGTCGGGCGTCGCGCCTGGCCTGCAATGTAGGTGGCCGCCCAAAAAATCGTGACCCCCATCGCCGGCTGCGCCGGTCGCTTCGCGATCCTTGACCCCGCCGCTCGGAGCCCGTGCCCAAGGGGGAACCTCTTTCGTTTCAGCAGGAGGTTCCAATGACGAATATCAACCGCAGCATCCGCCCGTTCTCCGACATCGCCGAATTCATCGCGCAGGAGACAGCCGCCACCACCGACGATTTCCACGCCGCCTTCGCCTCCAATCTCGAGGGGATCCGCATCGGGCGAGGTGAAGAGGAGATGGCGACCGACATGCCCGATCCGCGGGAAGCGCAGCTTGCCGTGGAACTCATTGTCACGACACTCTTCGACGTGCTTCGGGACACCCGGTTGCAGCCAGCCGCGGAGCGCCTCGCATGGGGCATCGTCAACAGTTTCCATCACGTCGCCGACCAGTGGGCGGGCCAAGCCGACAAGGCGACGCGCGATGTTCAGGACCTGCTGCGGTGCGCCGACGGCAGCGAAATCCACGGCGTCGAACTTGAGCAGGCCCGCGATAACCTCGAATTCCTCGATGAAGCCACCGACGCCCTGCGGTGCATGCGCGACTACGCCGCCGACGTCTTCCACACCGAAACCGGCCGCCCGTGGTCCGCTCCGAAGGGGTCGCTGATATCGAGCAAGCGCACCGCCTCGGTGATCGCCGCCACCGATTTCCTCGCCGCCCGCCGCCTCCGCAAGAACGAAGCGCACTACCCGGAAGGGTCCGTCGTGATCTTCTCCGGCGGCGCGGACTGCTGGTTCGACGAGCGCCTCATCTGGGGGAAACTCGACGAAACGAAAGCGCGAAATCCGATGATGCTGCTGGCGACCACCGCACAGGATAAGGGGTGCGACGCGATGGCCGCAGCGTGGGCCGCCTCGCGTAAGGTGAAGCTCATCACGTTCCGCCTCAGCGCGAAGCTGGGGAAGAGGGCGGGGTTCGTCCGGAACGAGCAGATGGTCGGACTGCGGCCCGTCGAGGCGCTGGTCTGCGAAGGGTCGGGACTACAGTCTCACCTCGCGCGCCTCGTTAAGGAGAAGCGTATCCCAGCGCGGTTCGTCAGGCTCAGCGATCAGGAATGGGAGGCGCAGTGAGGTTCCGCCTGAGGATCGGTCCGGTTCGCCGGGCCGGTCCTCATTTCGTTTATCCAGCGTCACATTCGCCCCCGCTCAGGGACCCGCAGGCGGGTCCGTCGCGGGCGCGATGCGGAACCGCCGGGGCGGTCCCGGCCGTCTGCGCGCGGCTCCGCCGTGCTCGCCGCAGGGACACCCTTCGGGTGCGGTCTGGGCGGGGTTGGCTGAGGTGGCGAGGCCCGCGTCCTGCCATTAGAGGAGAGGAGGGCAGAGAGGAGTGGCTCATTCGAGGAGATTAAAGCCATGTCCGAGCATACCCCATCACACCTCTCCGGTTCGGCCGTCTTCATTTCCGGATCGCTGTCCATTACCGCGCTTCCCGAACCTGTCATCGAACGCATCGGCGGCATCATCGAGCGCGCTCTTCCCATCCTGATCGGGGACGCGCGCGGCATGGATCGGTTGATCCAGCGCCATCTTGCCGACCGGGATATCGCTGCCGTCACGGTCTACTGCTCCGGCGAGGGACCACGTAACAATCTGAGCGATTGGCCTGTCCGGAACATTCCTTCTTCCGGGCGAAAGGGCACCGCCGCCTACCATGTCCCGAAGGATGCGGCGATGGCGCGCGATGCCTTCAGCGGTCTCGTGATCTGGGACGGTCGAAGCCGGGGGAGCCTTGCGAATATCCACCGGTTGGCGGCGCAGCGGCGCTTCATCATGATCTGGTTCGGGCCCGAAGCGCGGTTCATCACCCTGAGATCGGATTTCGACAGGGACAGCTTTCTCGAGGCGTATCCCTGCCGGAACCTGTGATGACCAGTGGCGTGATCAGATCGCCGCTGGCAGTCCTTTAACCGCCGTCAGCGCCGCACTGCCACCGACCCGGATCGCCTGTGTGAGAAGCTCGCGGAACTCCTTTTCCGTGAGTTTCTCCACCGGCATCTCCGCGATCATTGCGGCATATTTGCCGCGCAGGGCACGGCGCGCGGTTTCCAGTTCATCATTCATCTTGCGCTGACGCGCTTCCAGATCGGCGAGCCGATCCCTTTCCGTCATCTTTGGCATGTCCATCGTCCTTCCCCGATGGCCTGCCCGTCACGGTGCATTCTGCCATAGCCACTCGTGGAGGCAAGGGCCGAACGCCGCTTATACCGGCACCGGGCGGCTCAGATACGCAGCTCCATGCCTCCCGAGATTTCACCTTCCCATCATTCCTCCCCTGCGCAGGCAAGGGGAACGAGGAGGCTGTCATGTCGATCACCGACCCCCAGCTCGATCGCTTTGTTGGACCCAATGACCCCGATTACCGGGCAGCGCAGATCAGAGGTTTCGCGCTCATTGCCCAGATCGAGGAACAGGTCAGACGGGCGGACCACTATGCCGGTGGATACACTGGCTACACTGGCTACACCGACCCGGTGACCCACGACCTTGTCATCACCGGCGAATGCGACGCTGAATATGATGAGGCGACGACCAAGGCCCATAACCTCGGCTGGATCGCCGCGACCTCGAACGCCTATCTGATCCTCAAGGCACAGGGGAGGACCGACGAGACCGCGCAGATCGTCTACAACGCCCACTACAATATCTTCCACAGCGATCCGGAGCCTCCATGCCCCGGTGAATGATAGCGAATGACTTCCGGGGTCGGGCTCGTGCCCGGCCCCTTTTTTGCTTGCAGGGAGTCCCCACCAATGGCCTTCGTCCCTCGTGCCGCTGCAGCGGTGAACAACAATCCTCTGAAGCAAGGTTGCCCCGCGCCTTCCGGCACGAGGCTGCGCAGCGCGAGCGCGCTGCGTAAGGCTGAACGCACGGCGCGAGGCCGTTTGTAATGGACCCTACGCACGGGTGCAGCGGGCGTATTAGCCTGTAGAAACAAGGTCATATTGCCGTAAGACCCGTATGACCCGGTTCCAGGGGAGCGTCGTACGCGGACCACGACGCCGACGAGGTCGGCCCTATCCCGTTGAGTTACCTTGAAATAATTTGTGGTACGCGTCAGACGCGGTTTCAGGATCTGTTCGACCGCCACCTTCATGAAAAGGGCTGGACTCGCTGGTGCATCGGACTGCGGGCCGGCGACGTGGCGCAGCTCCGCCTCACCGATATCGAGTGGCAGGCGGGTTCGCTGCGGATTACGGGCAAGTCGCGCCATGAAGTTCGCTTGCCGCTGCCCCAGGACGTCGGGGATGCGGTCGCGGCCTATCTCGAATGCCGACCGTCTTTCTGCCGAAGTGATCGCGTGTTCCTGAGCACGATCGCGCCCAGTCGCCCGTTCCTAAACGGTGACGCCGTCTCTTCGGTGGTCAGGCGCATCATGAAGCGGGCTGGCCTCG
This sequence comes from Sphingobium sp. MP9-4, assembly GCF_005281675.1. Classification (NCBI taxonomy): domain Bacteria; kingdom Pseudomonadati; phylum Pseudomonadota; class Alphaproteobacteria; order Sphingomonadales; family Sphingobiaceae; genus Sphingobium; species Sphingobium sp. MP9-4. Next base: position 91,304 of record NZ_LUFI01000025.1, read on the forward strand.
TGACACCGTTCAAGGGTGCGCACGTCCTGCGGCACACCGCGGCGACCGAGATGCTGCGCCACGGGGTGCCGCTCGACAAGATCGGTCTGGTCCTCCGGCATAGTGGCATCGACACTACGGCCCACTACGCCAAAGCCGATGTCACTCTTCTGAAGCAGGTGGCGCAGCCATGGCCGGAGGCGCTCTGATGTTGAAGACCATCGAGACCTATCTCGCACTGCGTCGTGCCACGGGCTTTGCGATGTCGAATGCCGAGTATTTGCTCAAAAGCTTCGCCGGCTTCGCGACTGAGCGCGGACAGGCGTATGTTCAAACGCAAACAGCCATCGATTGGGCCGCACTGGGACCGTCGATTGCGCAACGCGACGCGCGACTGAAAGCCGTCTGCCGCTTCGCACGCCATATCCGCGTCGAAGACGTGCGGCACGAGTTGCCCCCGCGCAATCACTTCGGTGCCCAAAAAAGGCGCCGGCCACCGCACATTTACTCGGGCACGGAGATCGCTCGCCTGATCGAAGCCGCTAGCAAGCTTCGACCTCAAGGAGGCCTGCGCCCGCTGACTTATGCGACCTTGATAGCCCTACTCGCGGTCACGGGGTTGCGCATCGGCACAGCTCGACCGCCGACATGACGCGGCGTTCGACGCGACCGAGATGGCCGTCATGGGCCAGGCGAAAAGCAGCACCGTGGCGGCGGAAAATATCCGCCACCTCCAGATCGGACCGCACGGGGTCGGCTCAGGCGGGCGGCACCACCTCGATGGTCAAACGATCGAGTGGGCTCTGCGTGCTTGCGATCGTCGTCGTCGCCACATGCGTGTAGCGCGCCGTCGTCGACAGGCTGTTGTGCCCGAGCAAGACCTGGATGATCCGGATGTCGACGCCGCTCTCGAGCAGATGGGTAGCGAAGCTGTGCCGCAGCGTGTGCACGCTGACCTTCTTGGTCAATCCCGCCGCCTTGGTCGCGGACCGGCAGGCCGAATGGAGCACGGAAACGTTGATCGGCTTGTCGCCGCGACCCGGAAACAGCCAGTCGCTCGGCCGCGCCAGGCGCCAGTAGGTCCGCAAGATACCGAGCAGTTGTGGAGAGAGCATGACCGTCCGGTCCTTGCCGCCCTTGCCGTGACGGACCTGGATAACCATGCGCGCGCTGTCGATATCAGCAACCTTCAGGTTCACCGCTTCCGAAACGCGCAAACCCGCGGCATAGGCCGTGGTCAGCGCCGTGCGTGCCTTCAGGGACGGCACCGCCTCAAGCAGGCGCACGATCTCGTCGGCGCTCAAGATCACCGGCAGCTTGCGGGGCGTGCGCGCATAGGCGATCCGCTCGGGAATCTCCGCCCGGTTCAGCGTCACGCCTTAGAAGAAGCGCAGCGCGCAGACAGTCTGGTTCAGCGCCGGCCAGGAAATGCCCTGCGACACCAGATACACTTGAAACGCGCGGACATCCTCCAGCCCCAGGCGGTCCGGCGAAGGGCCGAAATAACGGCTGAACTTCGTCACGGCATGGAGGTAGGATCGCTGCGTGGCTGGCGACAGGTTGCGAAGCATCATGTCGTCGATCATGCGACGGCGCAGCGGGCTCACCGCTGCCAAGGTGTCGGTCATGGATGGTCTCCTGATCAGGGGTTGGTCTTCAGCAACCAAACCTTCCCATCAGGAGGCCATTCCAGCCAGCGAACAACCCAGTGCCGCGTCAGCGGGTCGTCTAATCGCCCCTCGGTCAAGTCCAACGAATTGATCGTTCATAAAGATGCGCCGCGTGTGCCGGGTACAGGGTCGTCTACGCGGTCGATACAAATTTGATCGCCGCAGGATGGGTTCCGTAGCCGAGATCTTCCTATGTTCGTGACGCAATCTGCTCGCAAGGGGCAGTTGCTTCCCGCTTCGCGGAATGATCCCAACCGCGTCCCGGCAGGGACGGCTCGGCACGCCCCGAACGGGCGCTAACTGATGAAACGATAGATGATGCTGGTTCCGGCGCTTTTTCCTCCTATTGGTCAGGCCGGGGCAGTGGCTCCGGCATTTGGATCAAACAGCTCACCCGTCTTCAGCATCGAGTGCATGATTACCGCCAGTTTGCGCGCAAGGGCGACAGCGGCCCGCTTGAATCCCAAACGCTCTTTCAGCGCGAGTGCCCATGTTCGCAACGCGCTGGTCTCCGACGACCTGTTCAAATCACCGAGGCCGCGTCGTACAACAACGTGCGTAGCTTAGCGTCACCACGACGCGAGATGTGACCTTCATAGTCAACCTCGCCTGACTGATATCGCTTCGGGGTCAGCCCGACCCAGGCGCCCACCGCGCGCGAGTTCTTGAAGTTGATCGAATCCTCCACTGCTGCTGCAAAGGCCGTGGCGGTGACCGTACCCACGCCAGGTACCGAGGCGAGTAGGCGGCAGCGTTGATCCGTGCCGGCCATAACAACCAGCTGCTTGGTCAACTCCGCCACGCGAAGCCGAATATCGCCCCAGGCCTTAAGCAGTGGTAGGATGATGCGCGCCAAATTGTCTTCGTCTTCCAGAAGCGTAACTACGTTGCGCTCAAAGACGCTGCCTGCGCCTTTGGGTATTACGAGACCGAACGTCTTCATCAGCCCGCGTATCTGGTTCGACATCTGCACCCGCATCTTCATAAGTTGGCGTCGTGCTGCAATCAGCGTCCTCATTAACATGCTGTCGAAGCCTTTGACGCGGATCTCCCGAAAGAAACCTACCTCGGCCAAATGCGCCAGACCGTCAGCGTCGTTCGCGTCTGTCTTGTTCGCGGCCATGTCGAGAGCCGCCTTGGCATGGCGCGCGTCTATGCAGATCGCTGGCAAACCCTCCGCAGTCAGCGCATGAAAAAACCAAACCGAAAGAGGCCCTGTCTCGAACACCACGCGCTTTGCATTCGGCGCGCGTTTGCGGATCACTTCTGCGAGCAGCTTCGGATCCGACGGACACTTGCCACGCCAAACGCGCTTGCCATCCTGACGAATCGAAATCGAAGTGTCTTTCAGGGAAACATCGAGTCCTATATGCTGGTCCACGGTTGTCCTCCATCTGATGCTGGGCCCGGTCCAAAATCGTGAGCCCGTTCTTCATCTAGCGGGGGGCAACCAACCTTCCAGTAATCTCGAGCCCCTTGCCCATGGCCGGCGCTCCCGCGATTACGTCATGTTCGTTCGTTCAATCAATCATAACCGACTCATCCGATTCAACAATTTTCGACAACTACTTGATAAGTGATTCAAAAACTTATGGGTAATCGCAAGCCTCCCCGGATGCGTACGCTTCGCCCCCGGTCAGCGCCACCGCTATGGGCAGGCCCAACGCATTGATGCGGAGATGGATCTTGGTCGTAAAGCCACCTTTTGAGCGGCCAAGACCCTGACGCGGAGTCCCCCTCATATGATGAGTTGAAGGTCAAGGGGATATCTCGTCGTTTCGTATCTCCCGGTCGGCATCGGCATCCAGCTGAGCCCGTTCACGAGTACCGGCGGGTGTGCCTCGCCTGTACCACCTCATATCCGGTCGCCGCTCGGGACGGCTGCACCATAATCCCGCATTCGGGGACGCGGCTCAGGAGAACGGAACCCTTCTTTTGAGCGGCGTTGGAAGCCATGGGGGGGCTTCGGTCCGTTCGCCTGGATCCGTCAGGACCGATCAGGTCCTGAGGATTGGAGTGTATCGCGAGCAGCCCTTCGCTACGCTGCGGTCATGGCGACTCCCTCGATCACGACCCCTGCGGTCACGTAATTCCACAAGGCAACGAGCAGCTTGCGCGCCAGCGCGACGATCGCGACCTTTCGACCTCGCCCGCCGCTGTGGCTTGCCCGTTTCATGGAACCAGCGTGTGAGAGCCGCGTCCGGCTGATAGCGCAGCCATAGCCATGCCAGCTGGATCATCGTCGTGCGCAGTCGTGGATTGCCTGCTTTCGAGACGCCCTGTTCACGATCGATCGAGCCGCTTCGCCAAGGCGAGGGTGCAAGCCCTGCATAGGCCGCGACCTGGCGCCGATTGTCGAACTGTCGGAATAGTCCCTCGCTCGTGAGGATGTTGGCGGATTCCGCGCCGATACCCTTGATCCCCGTCAGCATCGCTTGAGGCGAGGTCTCATGGGCTTGGGAGCACAGGGCATCGCGTTCGGCTTCGACGGCCTTGATCTGTCCGTCCAATAGCTCGAGCCGGTCCAGTTCACGACAAAGCTGTGCCTTGAGATGGGTAGGCAATGGGCGGCCGTCGCCGGTTCGCAGTTCTTCCAGGCGCTCACGGCGGTCGCGACGAACAGGCTCATAATGCCGGATGCCGACGCCAAAGAGCAGCCCCTTGATCCGGTTGACGTGCCGTTTGCGTTCCTCGATCAGCGCCTTGCGCTCTCGGCCAATCCGGCGGCGATCCTCATCCTCGACTGCAGGCACACGGACCATCGTGCAGACGCGAGGCTCACCGCGCATCCATGCCATCAGCGTGCGGACCAGCGTCTCTCCGTCGATGCGATCGGTCTTCGCCTGGCGATGCCGGCGTGACACCGCGATCGATGCGGCATCCACGACATGGCTTGCGATCCAACCTTCCGCCTCAAGCGCGCGATGGATCCAGAAGCCATCAAGCCCCGCTTCCTGGATGACCACTACACGATAGAGCCTGCCCTCCCGGGCCCGTGTCTTCTCACGCAAGGCACCCAAGCAGGCCAGCAATGCGGGCAGGTCGCCGCCCGGCACCCAGTGACGCGACATCCGCTCGCTGCCAGGCGATAGCGAGGTCGCCAGCCAGGTCGATTTCGACAGTTCCAGCGAAACGAAAATTGCGCCAAGGTCAACCCAGATGGCGGCAGGCGGCGAGATTGATTCTGCTGACATGGCAAATCCTTTCAGAGAGGTTGGTAGCAAACCGACTCTGATCTCCCTCAGGCCGCTGTCCACTTCTCATCATGGGATCTTTTGCGCGGGCTGAACAGTGGTGCGCCCGGATTATTGTGCTGTCGATCATCTGTAGGCTGGGGTTGCCGCCCCCGCTTTCGTTGAAGGCTTCGAGCAGCAACTCCCACAAGCCTGACAGCGTCCAGCGCCAGAACTGGCGGTAAACCGATGACCATTTGCCAAAATGCTCGTGCAGGTCGCGCCGGGCCACGCCCGTCCGTGCGATCCAGAAAATCCCATCGAGGACGAGGCGGTGATCTCGCGGGCGCCGCCCGCTGCGCGCCCTGCGCTCGATCACAAACGGCTCAAGACACGTCCATTCCTCGTCGCTCATCAAACCCCGGATCAAGACAGCCTCCCACTTGGCTACCTTCGAGACGCCGGCCCATTACGGCATCTAGCTAGTGGTTTCCGCCTGACATAAGAGTCCGGTTCGGGATTCCCTTTGTTGCGTTCGCATGCGAGTCTGGCGCATGCGCACAGGAATATCGTTCACCGTTTCGCCGA